>JBARRE010000101.1:0-16977 GCA_049644065.1 Sedimentisphaerales bacterium
CATATTACCACAAAGGCGAATATGACCGGGCCATCGAAGATTGCAATAAGGTACTTGAGATAAATGCAAGACATGCCGAAGCCTATAATAACCGAGGGAATGCCTATGCTAATAAAGGCGAATATGATCATGCCATCACAGACTTCGGCAAGGCTCTTGAGATTAATCCGGCGTTTGCCGAAGCCCACTACAATTGTGGCGTTACTTATGACCATAAGAACGAATATGATCTGGCGATTTCAGAGTTCAGCAAAGCAATCGAGATAAAGCAAACCTATACTGATGCCTATTGTAATCGGGGGCTTGCCTATGGCAAGAAAGGACAGTTCGATCAGGCTCTCGCAGATTTCGATAAGACCATCGAACTGAATCCACAGTCTCCCGAAGCTTACAATAATCGTGCGGTTGTCTATTACAGCATGAAAGAATATGACAAAGCATGGGAGGACGTTCATAAGGCACAAAGTTTGGGATTCCAGGTTTATCCGGGATTTCTCGTGAAGCTTCGTCAGGATTCCAAAAGAGAAAAATGAATTAAGGTAAATATATCTTCGTCAGAATGTAGCAATGCTTTTTTGTTCACCTCAAATTGTTGAAGGTCTTGCGAGGGCACAAAAAAGGAGATTTATTTTATGGCAAGTAGACGAAAGCAACTTAAGGAACAAATAACCAGAACTCAAGATCCTGTAATACGGATGCAACTTCAGGAGCTATTGAACAAAAAGAGACAACGACACAATAAAGGAATCAGGAGAGTTGAGGATGCCTTGGACTCCGTATTACGCCGGACGATCAATAAGCTGCCGGCTTCGGCTCCACGCGTGTTGATGCTCGTATTAGTCACTATTATCCTGTTCATAATATTTATGATTTTAGAATGCAGGGCATAAGTCGCCCTGCCACCCCTACTAACCCTCGATATTTTATCTTTTACCGGCCTAAATAAATCGAGGCCTATACCGAACAAATCGATATAGGCCCCGAACTAATCTAATACTGCTGTCATTTCCGCAAGAGCGGCTTTTACTATTCAGCAACCTCTCTCGGCCTGTACAGGCGGATGTCGTCGAAGAACATTTTGCCCGAACCGCCGGCGATCGTCATGTTGCCCTGGGTTCCCAGGCCGATCACGATCCTGTCAACGTTGGTCAGGACTAAGCCCTTATCTGCTAAATCCTGAAGCTGGATGACCCACTCGGTCCAAGTGTCGATCTGTGCCGCGGCCGGATCGTCGTGGACCATAACCGCAGGTGTGCCGGTGCTGTTGGAAACCGCTACGTAAAGCGGCTCAGCAGCGTTACTGGCTATGCCAATGTCCTGGTGTGCCCACTGCTGACCAACCGTGCCCGTAGTCGTAACGTTGGAGAATACGGCCTGGCATGTCAGAGCGGCATCATGGCTCGTCAGCGCCAAACCGATATAGACATTTGCGCCCATCGATATGGTCTCTGTGCCCTGCATGGTCCAGGTGGATCCGTTGACTGAATGAGACGCTGTAAAGGTGCCGGAAATACTACGCTCCAATTTCACCCAGTACGGTGCAGTTATCGAGGCGGTCGTCGTATCGAGGCTGGTCTGGCCAGTACCGGGACGTCGCTGGAAGGAAACACCCGAACCAGGCGTCACAACCATCATAGCGTGCGCAGAGTCAGGATCGAGCGTCTCGCGAATCATCACGCCGGCCTTGGCCCAGACGTTCGTGTTTTCGACGCTGTCGACTCTTGCGACCATCGAGCCTGCACCGGTTAGCATCTTGTAAGCAAAGTGGAACTCATCAGCTTCCACGCCATTCACTAACCAGATATCCGCGCCTGAGGCGGTCATCGTATAGGTTCCGACCGGAGCCTCGACGAAGCTGCCTGTGGATGCCGGATAGCCCATGAACCACAGCGACAATTCCGTAACGCCTTCCTCTGTCCAGTCACGCGGAGCAGTCAATGTCAACTCTGTCTCTGAATACTTGGCGTAGCCCTGCTTATTGTTGTCGTAGGCAAGGGGCATCGATTGGCTGCCGCCATGAACGATGGTTTCCTCGGTATAAGAAGCAGTGGTTTCGTCACCTACGGCTGCTCCTGTACCGTTACCCGGATTGTACGGATCGGTTCCCGGCGAACCAAAGCCAAGACCGTCGATCCACGAGTACCAAATCTGATTATCGCCGGCATCATAGTCCTCGATATCATCTATGACGAGGAAATCACCAGTGGTAAAGCTCCAAAGGTTGCCGATCCACGGACTATCGGGATTGAGATTATTAACCTCATCGATACGCCAGTAATAACTGGTATGCCAGGCGAGCTTGCCCGGATCGAAGTTTTCGTCGCCGAGTGCCTTGGTGCCCTTATACTCCAGCGAAGACTTGTCGGCATTTGCGACGGCGTCCGCATCCGTGCCGAAGTAAACCTCATGCGAAACGGCGGATTCACCCTCACCCCACCTTAAAATTGGCTCCATTCTCGTGCCTTCAGCTCCATTCGCCGGGCTCGGACTGCTGGCCTTTACCGGCGGAGCCAGAGCCGCCTCCGGAATTATCTGCTTTGGCGTGCTGGGACTCGACCATCGGAGATATGCCGTTGCACCGCCGCCGTTCTCGTATTGCTCCATTATAATGCTGTACGAATTGCCGGCGATAAGGTCAATAGTTCCACTGTACTCGGTCGTACCCTGATCTACCCAGGCATTAACAAGCTGTACGCCATCCACCCACAGACGCACACCGTCGTCGGCAGCGGCGTAGAAGGTGTAAGTTTCAGTATATGCCGCTTCCACCTCACCTGTCCATCTACACGAGAAGCTATCATCACCGACCGCCGGATCCGGTCCGCCGGGATCGCCCCAGTTGAAATTAATCTCAGGATCTGTGCGGGTCAGCATGAAATTCTCAAAGTTCATGCCGTTGTAGTAATCCCCTCGTATGCCGCCGCCGATTTTTGCCGTCGTAAAGCTCCAGACATCGCCTGTATTCGTTATGGGGGCTTCGAACTCATCGACTCGCCAATAATACATTTTCTCTGGTTCAAGCGGCCCGGGGCTGAAGTTTGTAACTGCCAGTGGCGATCCACCGGTGGCATTTGCTACAGTGTCATAATCGTCGCCGAAGTGCAGGTAATGCAATTTTGCACCGAAACCGGCCGTCCAGCTAAGAGGCTCATCCGTAGGAATGAACTGAGCGCCATTAGCCGGAACGGGATCATAAGCTTTCTTGGGAGGAATCCAGAAGCTCCAGACCTTGCCCTTCCAGGGGCTGGCTGCGTTGGCATCATTGACTTCATCGATTCGCCAATAGTAGGTCGTCCCCGGGACAAGACCGTTCTCGTAAGCGTATCCAGGAAAGCCTGCAATATAAAATTCCGTACCCAGGCCCTGGTTGCCTCGAAATGCATCGCCCGTGCCATCGTTTACATCGTCAAAATTATCACCGAAGTACACATCGTGCGAAGCTGCGAAATCACCGGGGGCCCAGGATACACTGATCCATGTGTCAGCATGCATAACGCCGTCTTTGGGATCCGGTTTCCGAGCGAACGGGTTGCCGTGGGCAACGTTTAGGAGAAACCAGTTGTTAATCCATTCACTTATAACTTCGCCGCGTGGATCACCGTCTTGACCGGCAGTCTGGTAGAAAATGCCCAGGCGACCACCAGTAGCTGTATTAATAACGATAACGGGATCAGCTCTTGTTCCAGCATCGTTTTGAGCCATAATCAATTCGGCTTCCCAATCGCCTTCAAGTTCATTAAGATGGAATGGGCGGTCACTTGCGAAGTTTTGTAAAGTTGGAGTGAATTCCTGACCTTCGGCTGTAACAACAACAGCAGTATCGTCGTCCCACATTGTAGTGCCGCCAATGTCCATCATTGTCTGTAATCCACCTGCGGCATTTGTTCCAGCACCATTTACGACATAAAACATGTAGTCGCCTGTGTTAATAATGGCATTACCATCATCTAAAAATAATTCGGCTAATGAGTCATCAGCCTGTGAATTACCAGGTTCATAAATAGTGTCTGGGAACTGTCCGCAAAGAATTAAAAGGTCTACGGTACCATCACCTGTGTGGTCTGCTACCCAACCTGCAAGGGCATCTTGATCATTTGATGTGAATAGTTCAACAGAAACAGCCGTTACATTGTCAACAATTTCTTGCATTTCGGCGTCAGCCGCACCTTGCCCGAACCAGCCTGCTTGCGTTGAAATCGCTATGTCAGAAGCCATAGCCGTTGAGCAAAATGCAAATGCGACTATAAATACAAACCATAGATTTTTCATTTGTTTTTCTCCTAATTTTAACTGAAAACTGATAGGAAATTTTGCTCCGGCCACATACCAAAGCGATTGAGAGTAATTTTTACTTGTTTTAGATTAAACATCTTGTTTGTAAATGTATTTTTGGCCTATTGCTACCTCCTTCCTTAAACGGCCAATATGGGCACTTATTTAATTAAAATCTGAAATAAATTGTAGAAATTACCCCCCCAAACAAGATGAAAAATCTAAAGATTTCCACTTATCCTTTTTATAACAGATTTATCCCTTTTATGTCAATACAAATCCCCATATTATTGGGCTATCCGGGGCCATATTCTACTTGACAAAACATCCGGCGTGTAATATTGAGCGTTATAAAACACTACGAATGAAAGGATTTTTCCAAACGAACCTGCTGCCGATGCTTTTTGGAATGTCATATTTGCAGAGCAGCATTATCAGCCAAACTTGGAGGTTTTTAGTTATGATGAGTTATTATGCCGGGATTTCATGCAAAATAAAGGAAAGCTGGAGGATTTCAATTCGCAAGCGCTATTTGGTTTTGGTTCTTTGCCTAATGCTCGCAGTCAGCGGCGGAAGCCTTATCGACACAACTTTCGCGCAGGCTAACGGGCCTGCCGGAGATGAAGAAGCTGTTTGTAAGACCATTGAGGTATTTCCTCTTGTGAGTCAGCACGTTCACGGCTCTACTGTCGTCGAACTGCCAAACGGCGACCTGCTGGCAGCATGGTTTCAAGGCTCCGGTGAAAGATGGGCGGATGACGTCGCGATCATGGGAGCGAGACTCAGGGTTGGCGAAGAAACCTGGAGCAAAATCTTCGTGATGGCAGATGTTCCCGGATTTCCGGATATCAATCCGATCCTCTTTATCGATTCTCAGGACCGGCTCTGGCTGATGTGGTATACGGTGATAGCAAACCAGTGGGAAACTTCGCTGCCCAAATACCGTATCAGCAAAAACTATATGAATCCGGACGGGCCGCCTGAATGGTCATGGCAGGATGTTTTGCATGTCAAGCCCGGCGATCCGGCCGAACGCGGCATTCAGCCCGGCGACAGATTCATTAAATCGGTTGAAAGACAAATCAAGGAATATACAGAACATATTTCCAAGAGCAGCAGTGCCTCAGAACTGTTAACGCGCCGCTTAGCAGATAGATGGAAGGCGGAATTACTTGCCAAGGCGAAGGGCGAGGATATGACTCGGAGAGGCCGGCTCGTCGATTCTTCGGGCCAATCGACCGAACAGCAGCTTGGCTATCCGTATTTCAGACGCATGGGCTGGCAAACCAAAAACAAAGCTGTGATTGTCGATGAGAACCGAATCATCGTCCCCTTTTACTCGGACGGATTCAGCTTTTCATTAATGGCCATAACTGATGACGGCGGTCTCACCTGGCAGTTCAGTGAGCCGCTGGTGGCACCGGGAAATATCCAGCCAAGCATAGCGAAAAAAGCCGATGGAACACTGGTCGCCTACATGCGCGACAACGGACCTCCACCCCAGCGCCTCCACGTCAGCACATCCGCAGACAAAGGTTTGACCTGGAGCCCGGTGAGGGATTCCGAATTGCCCAATCCCGGATCGGGAGCCGATGTTGTCACTATGAGTAACGGTCACTGGGCTTTGGCATATAACGATACGGAAGACGGCAGGCACAGCCTGGCGATTTCGATTTCAACCGACGAAGGCAAAAGTTGGGAATATACCAAGCACCTTGAGCTGGACACGCGAGGCAGAAATACGGCAACCAGCAGTGGTTATCCGTCTATTATCCAGGGCCGCGGCGATATCCTGCACGTGGTTTACAGCTACCATCATAATGACCGAAAGGGCGCCCCGCATAAGACGATCAAATACGCGAGGATCAATGAAGCGTGGGTCAGGCAAGGCGATGCTTCGAAAAACAAATGATTCATTCATACAAACACGCGCAGACTGTATCGAAATATGCCACATCCGCCGACGAATTATTCATGTCTAAGTGCCACGATCGGATCCACTTTGGCGGCATGGACCGCGGGATATAATCCGAAGAGAATTCCGATGGTCATACTGATCAGAAGCGGCAGGAGAATTCCCTTCAAGGTTATCACAGTGATCATGCCGGAAAAGTACGTAATTAAGAACGGAATAAGTGTCCCCATACCCAGGCCGATTAAGCCGCCCATGGTCGATAGAACTACGGTCTCGATAAGAAACTGAATGACAATTTGCCTGCGCTTGGCGCCAATGGCACGTCTGATTCCTATTTCACGCGTACGTTCCGTTACCGAAGCCAGCATAATATTCATAATTCCGATTCCGCCGACCAGCAAGCTAATACCGGCGATGGATCCGAGCACGATATTGAATCTTCGCTTCATCGCCTCGGCCTGCTTGAGCAGTGCCAGAGGAACGCTCACGGCATAATCCTTTTTCTTATGAAATTGTTCCAGCATTCTTTCGATGCCCGCCGCGACGGCCTCTACTTTCTTCGGATCATCCACCTGGACTATGACCTGGTGCAGTTCCACCATCTCGCGTTCGTCTCCACCGGAGGTACGCTTCGTAAATATGTCGCCGAAATATCGGCGCGCCACCTCGATGGGAATATAAGCATCGACTTCCTGGTCGGGAATTTGAATGTTTCCTGCTTGTCCGCTTTCGCTCTTGACGATACCGATGATTTCGAACTGATCGCTGCCCATGCGAATCGTCTGGCCAATCGTGCTCTCGGTAGCCAGGATTTTGCGAGCGCCGAATTCGGTCAGCACCGCAACTGGGGCTTGTTTTTCCTGGTCGGATTCCAGAAGAACGCGCCCGGCAAGAATCTCCCGAGGTACAAGCCTGAACCATTCAGGAGTAGTGCCTACGATCCGCAGCTCCATCGCTCTCTCACGAAGACGCGAGTCCTTTCGTGTCAGCTTTACCGGCGCGGCTCGTTGAATATTGCTGAAACTCGCCGCTATCCTGTGATAATCTTCATAAGTCAATCCGTAGATGCTCATGTGAGAATGCTCGGTGCTTGTGGCCTCTTCCTCCGCGGATTTCCTCGATGAGATGATGATATTGTTGCTGCCGAGCCTGCGAATCTGTTCGAGAGCTTCCTTGCTGGCGCCTTCACCGACAGAGAGCATGGCCACAACACTGCCCACGCCAAAAACGACGCCCAACATGGTCAGAAACGATCGCAGCTTGTGAAGCAGCAGATTCTCGATACCGAGCCATATATTTCGTACGATTTTAGTTTGCCTCATTGGAAACCCCATCGATTCTGTCGATCAGGCCATCCAGCATGTGCAGCCTGAGATGGGCATGCTCTGCGATGGCCGGTTCATGCGTGACGATAATAATCGTTTTACCGGATTCATTCAATTTTATCAGGAGTTCCAGAATCTGCTCACCTGTTGTCGAGTCCAAATTCCCGGTTGGTTCGTCTGCAAAGATGACTTGTGGATCGTTCGCCAAAGCTCTGGCAATCGCGACTCTCTGCATTTGGCCGCCGGAAAGCTCCGTAGGCCTATGACCGACTCTGTCTCCGAGTCCGACTAGCTCTGCGAGTTCCTTTGCTCGTGCCGCACTTTCTCTTGCGTCCCACCCCAGATAATAAAGCGGCAGTTCGATATTTCTTTGGACGGTCAGTTGAGGTATCAGGTTGAAACTCTGGAATATGAAGCCCAGGTATCTTAGCCGAAAATCGCTGAGCGAATCATCGTCGAGCCGGCTGACATCCTTGCCGTCAAGATAATAGGAACCGGAAGTCAAACGGTCGAGGCATCCGAGGATATTCATCATGGTGCTTTTGCCCGAACCGCTCGGCCCCATAATCGCCCAGAAGCTCCCCTTATTGAACGTAATGTCCACTCCGGCGAGTGCTTTGACCTGCTCTGTCCCCATTTGGTAGATCTTGCGTGCATTCACGAGTTTGATGATTTCCTGGTGGTTTTTGGACGGAGCTTGTTTAGCCATTTACTGATCCCTTTCCGCTCCACGAGGTCTCTGGCCGCCTGCTCCCTGCCTTTGGTCGCCTGCTCCCTGCCTCTGGCCGCCTGCCCCCTGCCTCTGGCCTCGTCCCTGCCTTGAGCCTCCGCTGCCCTGAAAACGCTGCCTCATCGCGTCCCGCTCCTCCTGCGACATGTTCTCGAAGCGCTGTTTCATATTCTCCATTTCTTTCTGACGCTCTTCTGGCGACATATTTTCCATACGACTGCGTATCTGTTCCATCTGATCTGACGAGGAACCATCGGAGCCTCCCGGCTGTCCCGAACGGTCGCCTTCCGGTCCGGCGGACTGCCCTCGTGATCGCTGCGACGGACGCACAGTATCGCCGTTGCTGTTAGCTTCTTCAAGTCTTTGATTCACCCTTTGCTGGAAAGTACTGGAGCCATCTGGCAACTCGATATCCCCCGCCTTTGAGCCGGATTCGATAGTACCGGCTCTCAGTGGAGGTGTCATCAAGACAACTTCCCCCTCTTCGAGGCCGCTGACAATTCTTACCATTTTGTTATCGTCCAGCCCGATTTCAACTTTACGTTCCGTGTATGATCCGTCCTTAACAACGTAAATCGTCGGCTGCCCTGCAACCCGCAATACTGCCTGAACCGGTATATATACTGCATCCTCATATTGCGCAATGATAATTTCAGCCTTGCAGCTCATTCCCGTACGCAGCGAGCTATCGCTACCATCCAGTAATATATCCGTGGGATAAATCTTAAGGTCCGGATTAGCCCACTGCATTCGAGCATCCGGCAAGGGCGCAATACGCTCCACACGACCCAGAAACTTCTTGCCCACCAGCGCATCAATCGTAATTACCGCGGGCAGTCCCACCCGGACTTTTTCAAGACTCGTCTCATGAATATCCACCAGGGCTTTCATTGATGTGGCGGTTGGCAGGTTTATCAAGTCCTGCCTTTCAGTAACCTCAACACCGATATCCATCGGATCTCGACGGTCGAAGCCGCCGCGTCTTCCGCCGGAACTCGTCGCATAAACTACCATGCCATCCTGTGGAGCATATATCGTTGTTTTCGAAAGCTGGTCCTCGATCTTCACCAATTTCTCTTTTTGACGGTTATTCTCAAGCTCTTTGGCCCTCAGGTCGGCCTTAGCCTGAATCACGTCGGCTGAGGCCTTGCGCTCCGTGCGCTCCAGAGCCATTTCGGCCTGGTTGACGTCACTGGTCAACTGCTCGATCTGGCGATGATAGGTAAAATTGGTCAGAAGATCGAGGTCGCTGTTCGCCACATCCCGCTCAAGCTTCCTCCGTTGGACCGCCAGTTTATCCGCAAGGTACTCGGTCTCCGAGAGGTATTTCTCTTCATAGAGCCTTTTGGACCATTCATTCACATCTTCAGCACGTTTCATATCCTCTTCGGACAAACGGATTCTAGCCGTTAGCTCATTGACGTCTTTGGGGTAAATCCCGTCCACATATTGCTGCAAATCCTGCCGGGCGAATTTCAGAGTGAGCCTGGCAATGTCGTTGTCGCTCTTGGCCTGGTTTTCGGTAACGGCAAGGTTTTCCTGGGCACCGATATAAGAGGCCTCGGCCCGCTGAACTTGAATGTCCTGGTCGATTATAGCATCCTTAAGATTGCTGGCGTCCAGCTCGACCAACAGATCTCCCTTCTTGACCATGCTGCCATCCGGAACGAGGCTGACAATAGAGGTTCTGCCCTCAACTTCGTTCCTGATAGTGATCTGCTCCCTGGGGCTTACAGTGCCGGACTCCAATACGCTGATTGTCAGAGGGCCTCGTTTGGCAACGAAGGTAGAAAAACTGCTCGTTGGATCTTCTCCGCCTCGAACCACTTTGAGCCAGATGAAGATCACGACAATCGAAGCGACTGCCATAACGATGCCAATCGTCCAGAAAGACTTGAGTCCACGACGATCATTTGTAGCATTATTTGACATTACTGATAACCTCCGGCGAGAATTCCCGCCATAAACCTTGTTCGTTCACTTTAAGCAAGCCCAGATCTTGCTGCAGTTCCAGTTCCGCGATGCGATAATCTACGACGGCCCGAGTCAAAGAGTTCTGGGCCGAAAGAAGTGCGTCCTGAGACTCCAGCAAATCACGTATCTCCGATCTGCCCGCTTCGAGAAAGATTGTGTTGCTTCGGACACGCTTTTCCGCAACCACAACCGACTGAGCCTGAATCTTAAGACTTTCCCGGGACACAAGAAGGGTCCGTAATTCGCCGCGAATGGAAAATTTGATCTGATCTTCAAGCAATTGCACACTTCTTGTAGCCTGCTCCAGATTAAGCAGGCTGATACGGTACTCGTTCCGCTCCCTGGTTCTTTCAGCCGGCAAATCAAGCGTAAGCAGGGCCGTATATTGGCCCCTGTCGAAACGCAGGTTGCCGTCTTCATCGGTATCCTGGACGCTCCCCGACCCACCCAGAGTCAATCCGGCCCTAAGGCGATCAGCTTTGACCACAACATCTCTCTGGGCATCGTATACTGAGCCGATGGCCTCCTGCAAATCCAGCCGGTTCTCTAATGCCAGCTTCACCGCCAGAAATTCGTCGATCTCCATCGGTCCGGCGTCTTCATAACTGGCCGGTATTAACTCTATAGAAGCGTCCGCCGGTGGAGCTGTTTCGGAAATCCCCTGCTGGGACGCCGTCCTCATCTCTTCAAGTATCGTCGAGGCACGGCCCCGCAATTGCACAAGGTCGTTCGGATCCAGCTCGATTCGAGCGTCAGTCGGAAGCCCGATTGTATTCTTGAATGAATCGAGAGTATTCTTGAGCTGCTCCTGAGCGGAAATCCAGCTATTACGAGCTCCCAATTCCCGCTGGGTCGCCTGGTCCACCTCGATTTCACGGATTCGACCGGCATCGGCCCGTCTTCGCGACCAGCGGGACGATGCGACCGAACTGCGATAGTTATCCTCTGAATTGGATACCGTATCCATCTGACGCAGTACGTTGAAATATCCCCTGGCAACGCCAACCGAGAACGTCCGCTTATAGCGTTCGAAATCCCAAAGCTCGTAAATCACATCCCGTTCGGCCTGAGTCAGTGGTTCGCCGGCAATATGCTCGCCGGAACCTCTCATTAAGGGAATGGATACCGAAGTATCGGCACTCAGTTCCATAGATGATACGCCGCCCTGCGTCAAAAGATTCATAAGGTTGACTGCTATCGACGTGCTCATGTCGATTCCGTTCTTCAGGGTACGACTCACCCCCCCTACCGCACCGGTATCCAAATTGGTGACTGTAGTATCCGTGCCAAGTACGCTGTTAAGTGTGCTGTCCGCACCGGCATCGAATATATTTTCGAAGTTATGACGTGTCAGATCGAGGGCCAATGCCGCCCGAAAGACATTTTCTTTGCGAGACTGATAGTCCAGGCTATTGCGGGCGCCCACTTGGAGTGCCTGTACAAGCGACAACTTGACCGGCTTGTTGGGCTCGATTGGTAAATCTTCCGAACTGCCGGATGATTTGGCCTGCAGATAGTCCGGATCGGGCCAGTGTTCGACAGGCTCAAGCTGGTCCGTGCCGAGTGAAGCCTCGGATGAAACAGCTAAACCCTGCTGCTCCAGCAGGCGACGGCGAAGAATATCACTGGGCCTCTCAATACTGAATGGCTCGGTTTCTCCAAGTGCCTCTTTTTGCTTAGCTGTGATAATCTCAGCAGCAACTTTATCAGCCTCGCGGCGATGCTCAACCGGGGATTTGCATCCCAAAGGAACAAGGATCAACGAAACTAATAGCAACTTTATTAAATAACACTTACCATGACATGTTCCTGGCCCGCCTGAGTTCTTTCTAACTTCTTGCCACATAAGCACCTCTATATAAATCAGTGTCCTATATAAATTGAGGAACACCTGATCCTGCCGTACAGTTGTTATTGCTTAAATTCAGGCCTATGATATTGAAATTCCCAAGATAAAAACTGACAGCCATCAGTTTATCTCAGGAATATGCTGCCTAATATTTACGCAGAAATCCACTTATAACAATCTTTAAGACGGGCTTTATTCGGATTTTATTGCAAAAAAAGGATTTTATTGCAAAAAAAGGATTTTCTTGCAGTTAAATTCAATATGCAAAATAACATTGTTTATTGACGCTGTGTCTGTTAGAGTCAAGTGTTCAAATGGGTGCTGTATTCGATAGTTTCAGACCTCGCTTCGGATTTTCTGACGCTCTGAAGCCATCTGATCGAGGACGATGGGTCTTTAACCTTTTCAGTAAGGGGCTTATGAGTAAAAAACTGGTATTGATAACGGTTTTCGTCTTGTTTTTGGCAGTTTCAACCCGGGGCTCGGATTGGCCCCAATGGCGAGGTCCCGGCCGGGACGGCATCTGGCCTGAAAAGGGTATTATCCGGAAATTCGAGACTCCACGGCTTAATACCCGTTGGCGAGCCAAGATCGCTAACGGCTATAGCGGGCCAACAGTTGCCGGTGGCCGGGTGTACGTAACCGACCGCGTAACGACCCCGACTCAAATCGAGCGAGTTCACTGCTTCGATGCCATGACCGGCAAGAAAATCTGGTCTTACGATTATGAATGCAAATACGAGAAAATCGAGCACCGGAACGGCCCCCGCGCCTCGGTTACCATCGACAAGAACCGCGCTTATTCGCTCGGCACGATGGGGCATTTCTATTGCTTCGACGCCGCAACAGGAGACGTCCTCTGGAGTAAGGATCTCGACGCCGAGTATGCTATCAGAATGCCCATGTGGGGTATTGCGTCTTGCCCCATTGTCGAAAATAATCTGGTCATAGCACACATCGGCGGCAAAGACAACGCCAGCATCGTCGCCTTCGACAAAGTCACCGGAAAGGAACAGTGGCGGGCCCTGAACGATCCTGTCTCATACTCGGCGCCCATCGTCATCGACCAGGCGGGCAAACGAGTGCTTATCTGCTGGACCGCCAAGCAAATCGTCGGCTTGGCCCCCGGAACCGGTGAACTCTACTGGCAGCACGAATTTACGCCGGGCCGCATCAGTCAGAACATCGCCAGCCCGGTTTTCAAAAACAACTACCTTTTCGTTAGCAGTTTCTTTGACGGCTCGCTCCTGCTGAAACTGAATCCCGACAAGCTCGCCGTCGAAGAACTCTGGCGGCGTAAGGGCCCCAGCGAAAGAAACACGGACAGCCTCCATTGCTGCATATCCACTCCCATCATTGAGGGCGATTACATTTACGGCATCGACAGCTACGGCGAACTCCGCTGCCTTGACCTGCACACCGGCGACCGCATCTGGGAGAGTCTCGAAGTCGTCCCCAAAGCACGCTGGGCCAACGTCCATCTGGTACGGCAGGAAGACAAAGTCTGGATGCTCAACGAGCGAGGCGAACTAATCATCAGCAAATTATCGCCCCGCAGTTATCAGGAAATCAGCCGCACCAGGCTCATCGAGCCAACAGAAGGGCAGCTCGGCCAACGCGGCGGCGTCTGCTGGTCCCACCCGGCATTTGCCTACAAGCACGTTTTCATCAGAAACGACGAAGAACTTCTCTGTGCCGACCTCTCGGCGAAAGAATAGATGCCGATGCCGGCGAGAATCGTTTCGTAGATTTCCGGGCCCGATTACGACTTGCTCGCCTCTTCAGTACCGCCATACGCACCGATATTCACAACACCGCCGTTAGGGGACGGCTCAAGATATACAGGAGTGCTCGTATCACCAGCGTCGATACAGGGGCTTGTCACCTTGTCCCGAATCCAGCTCTGGCTCTTCGGGTCCCAGCGGCCCGTCCTGGATGTCAAATGATAATCGCCGTTATCCGGGTCCGCGAAATGTGGATCGGCATCAATATTGCCATTGCCCGGCCAGAGGCCTCTATCGCCCCCCCCCCCGGACATTGCTGTAAGTGACATTGACTATTGACTTGTCGTCAATGAATATTTCGTCGCCGCCATTCCAGAGGATGCAGTTTGCCACTTGAAAAACGCCGGGAGCTTGCGAGCCGCCGTCATCCGGGTTGCAGGCTAAAGCGCTTCCGTTCCCGGCTGAATTTCCGCTGAACGTGCAATTAATCAGCTTCGTAGTGCCGCTGTTCGAGTTGCGTATTGCCCCGCCGAACGTCGCCACCGAATTCTCGACAAAGAGGCAATTGGTCAAAGTGGGGCTGCCGGACATGTTATTTCGTATCGCCCCCCCGCCGCCTTCGGAGACAGAGTTTCGAATAAACTCACAGTACGTTATCATCGGCTCGGCGTATCGTCCCAAATTGTACATCGCCCCGCCGTTGTGGGTGGCAGTGTTAGCGTAAAACCTACAGTCGCTTATGACCGGCTTGCACTCGGGTTCCTGCCCGTTGTTGTAAATCCCGCCGCCGCCGTCCGCAGAGTTGTCGCTGAACGTGCAGTTTGTCAGTATGGGGCTGCTCTCAGTGTAAATCCCGCCGCCGAGGGACGCTGAGTTCTCGCGGAGAGTGCAGTTGGTCACCGTTGGCCTGGCGTAGTCCCCGCAATACATGCCGCCGCCCAGCTCGTGATAGCCGCCGGTAATGGTCAGGCCGGCTAAAACCGACATAGGTGTCTCGTACCGATGGAACTCGAAACCCCGATGTGGGCTCTCGGAGGTTCCTTCACAATCTATTATTACAAGGTTCGGATTGTTCGGGTCCTCGCCGCGGACCGTAATAGCCTTGCCTTTGAAATCCAGGTCCCGGTTACCGTCACCTGTATAAACTCCTCGCATAATAACCACTATGTCTCCGGAGGCACTCGCGTCGATTGCTTCCTGTATGGCGTCAAACGGATGATCAAACGAACCGTCTTCGTCGGAATCACCGAGAGTATAAGCATCCACATAAAAAATGTCAGGCGAAGGAGGATTCAGCACGGTATCGGCATAAAAATCTACGCCCCAGCGGTTTCCCACCATGGTAGAGTCGTTATCCGAACGCAGCGTCCGAACTGTCTGGCTGGAGAATACGTAACCATCCACCGTCGGCCATATCGTATAATTTGTATTCGAATCCAGTTTCTCAAGCGCATATATCCCTCTGTCATCTGTCAATACCATCAGAGGCTCACGCCCTCCCGGCTCGGCGGAGACTTTAACGTTGACAATCGGCCTGCCATCGCGATCCAGGACGCGCCCGCTGATAATCTCACCCGTGCCCGAAGTTGAAATGTTGTAGATGCATCCGAAAACAGTCGTGTATTTGCCGTGTGCCGCATCAATGTCCGGCAGATTATACCAAAGGTCATCGGCGCCGTTCCAGCCCATATTCAGGTGGTGGTATATAGTCGAAGAATCATACCCGTATCCATCGCATATAACCGCATGCCCGGCGTCCGGGTCAAAAGGATCTGAAATCGCAAGAATAACAGGAGCTTTCGCGTCGAGATTCGGATTGATCATCTCTGTCAGAACCTCATGGATATTACTGCCGGAATCATATCCCAGGACCGCATTGTCGTATTGGAAAATGCTGACCATCGCATCACTCGCATCGGGCATCAAAGCGCCCGATCCGTCAGATGCGTATTGCATCTCTATAGCGATACCGGCATCAAAGCAAATCGCCCCGATGGCCTGACGCTGGGCCTCGGTAAGGGTACCACAACTGTCATCGGGCCTCAGCGGCATATCGCTCCAGTTATACGGCCCGCCAAGGCCGTCACCGCCACGGCTGGATGCGTTTTGCCCCCTTGATCCACCTGCATGGATCGCAAACTCATGCACACCAATCGGCTCGGTCGGATACTCGTAGTAACGCATAACCTGGGCCATGACCGTCGCAACACACCCGCAGGGATAATTACTGGGGGTGTAATAGTTATACAAATTATCCCCGCAGCCTTTGGCCTGACCCCATTGGCTCTGCAGCAATGGCAACACTCGAATATCGCCGAGATTTATCAGGCTCATCAGGCCGAATCCACCTTCGGAATCCTCCGCAAGGTCGATCAAATGCCGCCACTTGCCCTGGGGGCCGCCGGCTGCCTGCGTCTCGACCGTCATTTGGAGATAGTACGTATTTCGAACCGCTTCGACTCGCCCGCCAAGGTCGCCGGTAACTAAGGCCAGCAACGGATTCTCAAACGATAGGTCATAATTCCCATCAGCGGTAAAACCTATAATCGGCTCAATCCGGTTGTCCGCCGAGACGATCACATATCCCGACGGCTCCAAATTAACGATGTAATAAGCCGGCCTATCCGCATCATCGGTGTAGGTCTCAATATCCTTGACCCGCCGGCCGAGAGTCACGCCGAGCGGCTGCGGATTGGCCTTGAGCCAGCCGGAAACAACCATTTCGGCCTCATATTCCGTCGTCTGCCGGGCCGATAGTCCGCTGCAGAGCAGTAAAATCGCCAAAAAGGCTATAATAACAATGCTGTTAAATTTCATCTGGTCTCATTCTCAAGAAATAGTCGATTTCGGCGGCGATCCTGGTGCGCGGTCAAATCGCCTCTGCAGGAAATGCTTTACCTCAACCATAATGAATTGCACACCCTTTCACTGCTTTGTTTCCATAAAAACCGGAAAACCATCATTATTATACATTTTTACGCCCTACTTTCAAGGAAATAATAGCATTCCCGCAACAACCGTCGGCATTTTTATAGCCGTTAATATGAACTTTCCAAAGATTATTGGTATTGTCCCACAAGCTGTGGGAAAACAGTATCGTGTTAGAATGCGTTTATTGCATTAGGGCTACCAGCAGCTAATAAAGCGGCTCCGAGAGTCTCCCAGAGCCGCACTGCTGTATAGCACCG
>JBARRE010000102.1:0-9363 GCA_049644065.1 Sedimentisphaerales bacterium
CAGCAGCCCAGTTCAAAAAGAGTCTGATGTTGATATGATTGAGCGCTTGCTCGGGAAAAAGACGGATCAAGAACCAACTTCGGCGTCAGCGAGCCGATTTGTTGACATAGAATCGCTAATCCACGAAGTAGTAAAGCCTTACATCGTCCCCGCCCCGGACCCGCAGCAGGCCGAACTCGTCGCTCAGGTTGATCAGGCAATTAGCGGTCAGATGCGAGCGATTCTTCATTACCCCGACTTCCAGGGACTCGAAGCCGCATGGCGGATGCTCCAGTTCCTCGTAAGCCAGGTCGAAACAGATGAAACGCTTAAGCTGTATTTAATCGACGTAAGCAAGGCCGAACTGGCGGCAGATATGGTCTCGATGGATCAGATTCAATCCGCCGGTGCTTACCATCTTCTTGCCGGGCAAAACGAGGCTGAGCCGTATGCTGTCATATTAGGTGGCTATACGTTCGAGCAGACCGCCGAGGACATCAAGCTGCTGCGCCGGCTTGGCTTGGTGGCGCAGGCCGCAGGAGCGTCGTTGCTTACAGCGGCCGATTCGCATTTTGCGGGTTGCCCGTCAATTGCCGCCACGCCTGATCCGGATGATTGGCGATGGCAGGCCAACTCATCCGCTATTCCCTTGTGGCAGGAGCTTCGACATTCGCCCGAGGCGGCATATATCGGCCTGGTTCTGCCCCGGTTTCTGCTGCGGTTGCCTTATGGCAAAGATACTGAGCCTATTGAGCAGTTCGATTTTGAAGAATTCTCTCCTTTTGCCGGCCACGAGCAGTACCTGTGGGGCAACTCGGCCGCCCTCTGTGCATGTCTGCTGGCGGGGGCCTTTCGTGAATTCGGCTGGTCCCTTACAAACGGGCTTCGCTGCGACCTGGCCGGCATACCCATGCATATATACCAGTCCGATGGCGAGAAACACGTTACTCCGTGTGCAGAGACGATTCTGACCGAGCGGGCGATGGAAGTCCTTATTGGCAGGGGGCTTATGCCGGTGCTTTCAATTAAAGGCCGGGATGCTGTTCGTGTACCGCGTTTTCAGTCGATAGCAGAACCGCCCGCCCCATTAACAGGGCCCTGGCGGTAGCAAAGGGGGATCGGAATTATCCTCCGATCATGACGGTAGGAAAGCCGACTACAATTGTGCCACCATGGGCCATGCTGTCACCCATCCGAGCGGCGGGCCGGCCGCCAATCAGCACGGTCATAGAGCCCTTGACAATAGCATCCGGCGGGCCGACGCAGGTAGCCGGATCGCCCATGCACGCGGCGGGCAGTCCGCCGATAAGGACGGTCGGGCAGCCGGGCGGGAGTATCGGACCTCCCACATGCGGTTTGGGTCCCACCGGCGTAGGATCCTGCATCGGACATGTATGCATATCAGTGATTCGTGCTGCCGGGGGCATTTCTGATTCTCCAATTATTTGTTATCTTTTCCACAGCGGCTCAACTTATATCCCAAATATACCAGTATGGCAAGTGCGTTTTCAAGCCGATATTTGCATTTTTTCCTGGGCTATTTGCACACCCGTTTCCAGAAACTTCCGATACACCTCGTTCGCTCGGTCGGGCTCGGCGGTTGCGGTTAATATAATCGCCCCGGAAGCGGCGTGCGCTGTCAGGTGTTCGGGAGGCGCAGGCTCGTCCTCGTTGGTCGACGCGGCCGCTCCACTGGACCACCCGGCGGCCATTGCAGCCCATGCGGCAGGGGCGCCCGGCATCTCGAAGTTATGCTTGCGGCCCGCGACCAGTGCCGCCTCACGACTGTTCTCCGCCGGATCTTTGGCCCATGCCTCGGCCGCCTGTAGCGCCTGGACGCTGATTTGGTCGCCACAGGGCACTGTCCGCGTGCACAGACAGGTCCACCACACCGCTTGCCGCTCGGGCAGCGCATAAACGAGGAATCTCACGGCGTCCGAGAAGAGATTGTCCCGAACCAGCCTCTCCATGAACTGCTCCGGCGTCGGTTCTTCGCTCAGGTGTGCCTTTGCCCCTTCCTGCAGATCGAAATCCTGGCAAATCTCCGCCGCCGTTCGAGAAGCTATAATTGTGAACGGCTCGGTTATTGAGAAAGGCTCTTTGCCTTTGGCAAATATGCCGACGAGTATGTCACGTAGTTTTTTCATTATATCGCCAAGCGGACGTCGTTCGGGGCTTCGCTGCCCGCCAGTGTACTCATTACTCATAAACGAAGCGCTTCTGCTAACCCGCGGGTCAGGCCGTGGGCTTGACCACTACACCCTCGCACTGCTCGATACGCTTGAATTTCAGGGCGCCTTGATCTTCTTCTTCCTTCCGCTCAAAGGCTTTGCTCACCAGGTCCATTCCCTTCTTGTGCGTTTCGATGACCTTCCCGGCCGTGGCCAGACCATCCCCGGTCTTGCCGTCCTTGTGCCCGAACTCCCCGGTATCCTTTGCTCCGACGATGATCTTGTAGATCTTCATTGCGCTTTTTATGGCCTTGTCGGCTTCGCTGTCCTTAAAGAAAATACTCACGACCGGTGGGATGAACTCGCGTGCGAATATCTGCCATGAGACGAACGCCGTGTCGTGAACAAGCTCGGCCAGCAGCCAGGGGAGGCGGCCCAGATAAGCCTCGAAGGTAAGGGCGCCGACGGCCGCGGCCTCGGTACGCGCATCTTCGAGCTTCTTGGCGATCTTCTCGGCACTGTTGTCGATGGACTTGTTAAAAGCAGCCACCGCCTTGTCAATAACCTGGAAAACCTGGTCCTCTGTATTGACCGGTTCCTTCTCTTCCTTCTTGCTTTCGATTTCTGCGATATCTTTTTTCAGACTGGCCTTCTGTTCCGGCGTCATTTTGCCGACAGCTTCCAGGGCGGCGGCCTCCGTAGCTTGCTTGTTGGGATTGACCAGATTCCCTGTCGTCGCGTCGGTAGCGCTAACTGTCCCGGGCTCGGGCTGATCGCCCGATGGGGCCTTGTCGCTGTCCATCGCTTTCTTCCATATTTTGGCCGATTCCTGCTGCTCCTTTAACTTCTGATTTCTTTCGTCACGCTCCTTCTTCTGCTCTTGCGCCGCCCCCGCATTCAAGGACTTAAGAGCCGAAAGCCCGGCCTTGATGACTGCATAGGTTTTGTTCAGATAATCCGCGAATTGGCCGGTGCCGCTATCCTTGAGAGCTTTTAGGACGAATTCCTTATCGATCGCCTTGGCGCGATCCTCTTCGGACTGTGCCAGCAGTTTCCCGTAGATTACCTTAAGGCTCTTGACGCTCACCAGTGTCCACAGCCGAGCCCACTGCAGTACGGGCCATGCGCTGGTGTTCGCGTAGCGCTGTTCATGGGTTTGCTGGCCCTTTTTCCACCGGCTGACCACGCGAAGGCCCAAAGCATAAGTAATGCTCTCGGTGACGACGTCATACGCCGAGCGTATGTCGTCCTCCTCGGTCGTCATCTGCCAGAAGCCCGCTCCTTTCTTGGCGCCCTTCAAAAAAACGTTAAATATTTTATCGAGGTGCTTCTTCCCGGCAGGATCCGCATCCTCCGTTTCTTTGTGGTACCAAATGTCGAATGTGGGGTCCTGCTTTATCCTGATGACCTCGTCACTGAACTCATCGCAGGTGCACTCGATCACCGGTTCGAAGCTGTCGCGCATTTCGAGGTAGATGGCGTAAAAGACATCCTTGCCGTTCAGCGTAAAGCCTAGCATCGATCTGATTAGCGGCCCGCCGAAAGGTATCATCCACCCGATCATATCGAGAGCCGTGTGCAAAGCCCCCCAGATGCCCTGTTTCTTGTTGAGGAAATGCTCACCGATGGGGGCCTGACAGGTCTTGCGGAACGCTATACGCTGTTCGTGAAGGCTCATTCCTGTTGTGCGAATCACTTCGTTGTCGACCGAGGCCTTGTTAATTGTCTTTGCAATCTCGGCGATTGCTGCCCGTGTGTCCTTGAGTTCCTTTTCGGCACCGGAACCGGCTTGCCAGTTGGCCAGCTTCTTAATAGCGGGATTAAGAAGAGCGGCCGGACCCAGGGCAACAAGAAGACGAACCAAATTCCGGTTCTCGGTCCAGTCCTTGTGGACACCCAGGGCTGAGGAGACGAAGCCGTGAAGCAGGGCCGACTCGCGCACCAGCGCATCGCGCATGAGGATGGCCTGTCCGGCCGGACCTTTTACTTCTTCGTCCGAGGTTGAATCTTCCTCTTTGGCAAATTTCTTTATGTTTTGTGTCTCAGGACCTACCTCTGCTCCCTCCTCACGTTTTTTCTGCAATTTAGCGCCTACACTTGCAGCTTGTTCGGCAGTACTCTTTTTCGGTCCCTGTGGGGCGGCGCTTTTCGCTGCTTCGGCATCGTCATAAGGGTATTTGGGGTGCGGAAACTGCTGTACTTTGGCAGGGTGGCAGTAGCTGAAGTGAATGAAAAAATGTTTGTCCGAAATCTTGACGGAGTTCGGAGGGCTGTTATCCGCGTTAGGGCCGGTCATGATGGGCGCGGGGCCGCTGTCCGGATTCAGCTTCCAATAGACGTTCGACTCCAGGGCGTCATACTTCAAGGGATCGGTCTTCGCAAGATCTTTCCCAATTGCCCGGTTCAGCGGTTTCTCGCCGGAAAAGCCGCTTTCTGAACCTTCTTCTTCCTCCTCTTGCTCTTGTTGCTCCGCTTTCTTTTCGGCTTGCTCAGCCTTCTTGTTGGTCTGCTCGGATTTTTTGTCGGCCTGCTCAGCTTTCTTGTCGGCCTCCTTTGACTTTTTCTCCGCCTCCTCTGCCTTTTTCTCGGCTTCTTTTGCCCTTGCTGGGTCGTTTTGTTTAGCCTGCTCGGCCTCTTTTTTCGCCTGCTCCGACCTCTTCTTTGCCTGCTCGGCCTCGCGATTGGCCTGCTCGGCTTCCCGCTTAGCTTGCCCGGCCTCCTGCCTCGCCTGCTTGGCCTCCCGCTTCGCTTGCTCGGGGTCCTGCTTCGCTTGCTCGGCCTGGGGCTTGGCCTCCGGTTTCACCTGTTTGGCCTGGGACTTGGCCTCCGGCGGTGCTTGCCCCGTTTTCTCCTTGCGCAACTCTCCCGCTGTTTTTTGAGACGCCTGCTGTTTCTGTTCGTTTTTGGACAGATTCTCAAACTTTCCAATGCTTTGTTTAACGGGTGGCAGATGACTGTTATCAACATTTCCCATAGGTCGCCTCTTGTGGGTTGTCTGGTTATTGGGTCAGTTCAAGCAGCTTGGCCTTGGTTTCTTCGTCCGGCTTTCCGGTGATTGGCAGGTCTTGATCACCCTGGAAGTTGACCAGGGCATCTCTGGTCAGCCTGTCCAGTTCGCCGGTAAAGGGGTAGCATTCGTAGCCAAGGTTGCTCAGCCGCTGCTGGATGCCCGTGATCTCGTCGATGGGATCGAGGGTACCGATCAGCACGTCAAAGACATCCAATCCCTTGTTCAGGAAGAGCTTGCCGGTATTGGCGTTGCCGGGGACGTAGGTTTCGATCTCCCCGTCAGCACTGGTCTTGCCCCGGATCGTCTTGCCTTCGATATCCAGTAAGTAGTCAACAGAGGCCTGGGGATTGTCCTCCTCATCGAGCAGTTTGATGATGATCTTGGGCGGTTCACCCTTGCGGAGGAACTTGTGCCTCTTCTCAGGGGGGCGGGACTCGGTTTTGGTCTGGAGTTCGGGCACGAAGACCTCGTCCTTAGGATACAAGACGTTCGGATTTTTCCGGTCGGCCTTGAGAGTGGCGTTATCTGGATGATTCCAGATCGTTTTCCAGAAGAATCCCGTTGCAAACGCAATGTTGGGTATAGTGTCACCTTGGCTGGCGATCCAAATAGGCATTGTAATTCTCCAGTAATAATGGTCCGGCCCAATCAGTGGGGCTCCCAGGCCTCCTTGTCAAGCTTTGGAAAGGTGATTTTGCAGGTGCCCGACTCGAACCCCTCAACACGGGCAAAGCCTTTATCATCAGTCGTGCCGGAGGCGACGGTCCCGTCGGGCAGCTCGATTTCGTAGGCCTCGCCCGCGACAGGCTCCTCGAGCTCGTCCACAAGTTCGATTTCGATCCAACTGGGCTTGCTCTGTTCTTCTTTTTTTCCTTCTTCCGCCCCCTGTTCGCTTGCCGCAGCCTGCTCGACTTGCATGGGCTTGAAGGGTTTGACCTGTTGTGACCCGTACTTGCCGGACTTCGTTTTGGTCTGCTCAGCTTTTATCTCGGCAACCTTGCCAGGATCGGCAACATCGGCGTCTTCTGCCTTGTCTGGCACTGCCGGTTGAACAGCCTTTCCTGCATTTCCGCTCTTTTTGCCCATCTTAATAAGGATCCTTTGTTAATTAATCTTCACGATGCCACCTTTGACTTCTGTAATTCCGGTGCCCTGAATGGAAGTCATACCACCCTGGATGGATGTTTGGGCCTTTCCGTTGACCTGAACTTGTGTACCGTCAATTTTCAACTGGCCGCTGGTGTTTATTTCTATTGTGCCCGCCTCGATGGCGATATATGAACCGCCGACGCTAAGAGTTATGTTCTGCAGGCCTTCGATTACGACATTTTGGCCCTTGAGGTAGTAATCGCCCGTGGTTTGCTCCGAATGTTTGGCCTTGAAGACCTCGATCACGTCGCCCTTTACGGTCAGCGACAAGCTGCCGCCGACCTGCTTGGCCTCTTTGCCTTTAATAGTAAGGTTCCGATCCTTGCCTATCTCTTCCATGTGGTCCGCATCGACCTCTTCACTGCGGTTGTTGTCCACATGCTCGAACTTGTCCTTCTTGACATGAAGGTGACGGTTGTTATCAATCGTCTCGAAGCGGTCGTTCTTGACGCGGATATCCAGGTTCTTCTCGCCGTGTATATAAATCTGCTCTTCGCCTTTTTTATCCTCGAAACGAATTTCGTTGAAGCCTTCGCCGCCTTTGGTGGAATTCGATTTGAGCGTGGAGATAGTCTTGTTGCCGGGCAACTCATAAGGCGGCTTCGCCTGGTCGTTATAGACCCGGCCGGTTATAATCGGCTTATCAGGATCGCCCTCAAGAAACTCAACAATAATTTCCTGGCCTATGCGGGGAGTATAAATAGCCCCCCAGTTCTTGCCGGCCCAGACCTGGGCTACCCTTATCCAGCAGGAACTGTTTTCGTCGGCCTTGCTGTAACGGTCCCAGTGGAATTTAACTTTGACTCGCCCGTACTCGTCTGTATATATCTCTTCGCCCGACGGCCCCACAACAATCGCGGTCTGAGGGCCTGAAACCTTTGGCTTCGGCGTGGTACGCGGTGAACGAAACGGCTGTGAGTTTTTGATGGCTGTAAAGCTGCACGAAAAGATACAGTCACTGCTTGCGGCACCGGTTGTGAAGATATCATCGCCCTGGATTGTATAATTCGCGGAGGTAATCAGGTACTCATCGTTTTGATCGTCGCGGGGATGGTCCGTGAGGCTGAAGGTAAAGCCGGCGCAGATACCGCGGGAGTCGGAACTGGCCGTTGCTACTTCATACTGGGCCTGGAGTTCTTCGATTCGCTTCCTGGTATACTCTTCTCCATGACTTGTCTCGGTGTATTCACCGGGATAATCATAGATTTCGAAATCTGCGGCCGTGTGTCCACGGCTTACTTTGGTCCTTGCTTGCAGGTCCCCTTTGGGATTCTTGAAATCGAAATCATTCAGAGCGAACGAGCAGGGTTGAAGATGGGTCTCAACGACCCAGTCAGAAATACACTCTTCGGTTGTGGTTCCCTTGTCAGCAGGATGGTATTCGATCTGCTCAAACTCAGGATAAGGCTCATGAGCGCTGGCTGAATCAGCTAAGACCAACGAATGTTTGCCGTTCTCATGCTTGAAGAAGTAGTATATCCCCTCTTGTTCCATCAGCCGGCTGATAAAATTAAAGTCGGTCTCACGGTATTGTACGCAATATTCCCATGTGCGGTATTTGCCGCTTAAGCCATTCTCGAAATCAGTGAAGCCTCGATCGCGAAAAATCTGCTCAATAATTTCGGGCACCGTCTTCTCCTGGAAAATCCTGCAATCAGCCACACGGGTCAAAAACCAGAGCCAGGGCACTACAGTTGCGCGGTAGCGGGCCAGTTGGCCTGAGGATGTTAGCTGAGTGAAGTGGTTCACATAGCCGTTGAAGTAGCGAATCCCGCCTTCACCAAGATTAAGACGGATGCTTACGTTCTGCCCGACGATGCTCTCGGGTTTGATCTGATAATCTTCGCTGGCCAGTTCCAACTTGTATTCGAAGAGCCTGCCAAGCTGTTCGGTACCCGAGAAGCTTATCAGCAAGAGAACATCCTCGCCCAGCGACGTTTCAATTGCTACTTCCCTGTGTTTCTGTGTAGGTTTCTCAGGCATTTTTGCAATTCCACCTATTAGATATTTCAGAACACTTGAGTCTACATTTTGTGCTGCTCGTTTACAACAGTTGTCGTTTCTTTTCTAAGATAAATTTCAGTCGAAAGAATAAGTAAACTTGCTGTCTTTGACTCCCACGTGAACTCGTGTAGCGGTTTTACCTTCCATGAGCCGGGTCAGCAGCTCCTGGCTGATTTCCGGCAGGACTGTATTAGTCAGAATCGCGTCAACGGTTCTGGCTCCACTTTCAACCTCAGTGCAGCGGCTGGCAATAAGATCAACGGCCTGGTCGTCATAAGTAAACGGTATCTTATGATTTTCCTGTGTTCTGCGACTGATTCGGCCGAGTTGCAAGCGAATAATAAGTTTCAATGTTTCGTCATTGATCGGAAAGTAGGGTACCGCGACAATCCTGCCCAAGAGAGCCGCTGGAAAGACCTCAAGCAAAGGTTTGCGAAGGGCCTTGCATATCCCTTCGGGCTCAGGCATCAGCTTCGGGTCTTTGCACATGTCCATAATCAAGTCGGTCCCGCAATTACTGGTCAGCAGGATAATTGTATTCTTGAAATCTATCAGGCGCCCTTCGGCATCTTCCATTTGGCCTTTGTCAAAAACCTGGAAGAATATCTCGTGCACGTCACGATGGGCCTTTTCGACTTCATCGAGCAAAACGATGCTGTAGGGACGCCGTCGCACAGCTTCTGTGAGAACTCCTCCTTCGCCGTAGCCGACATATCCCGGAGGCGAACCCTTGAGCGTCGAGACGGTATGGGCTTCCTGAAACTCGCTCATATTGATTGTAATCAAGTTGTTCTCGCCCCCGTACATTGCTTCGGCCAGGGCAAGCGCCGTTTCGGTCTTGCCCACGCCGCTGGGGCCGACCAGAAACATCACTGCAATCGGTTTGTTCGGATTCTCTATGCGGGCCCGTGATGTCGTGATTCTCCTAGCAATTGCTTTTAACGCATGGTCCTGGCCCATAACTCGATTTTTGAGCCTGTCGGCCAGATTCAAAACAGCTTCGATTTCATTCTTTACCATTCCGCCAACCGGAATCCCCGTCCAATCGGC
>JBARRE010000103.1:0-5128 GCA_049644065.1 Sedimentisphaerales bacterium
CGTTCAGTCAATCGATTGGCCTGAGTGGATGCAGAACCTTAAAGATTACTGATCATAGCCGTTTCAGTAAATGTTGTTATGTGATGATTTTGTCACGAAACAGTAGGATCAGACACAGTTTTAAAAGGATTGACAGTTTGAAAGAGTTGTCAGTCAATATGTGAAATCTGGTTGAAGGTAGATTCCGCAGGTTTTGCAGGCTTGACGATAGGAAGATTCACCGTAATTTTCCTCCTCTTCTGGAAGGATGGTGGCAACAACGCGCAGGTGAAAAGTCGTCGTGAGGGGCTACTGGACTGTCATCAGGCCCGAAATACCTGCAGGCTGCTTTGGCGCGTGGCTTAAGCAAAAACTCACAATAATATATTTTTATAAGGAGACGAGTTATGTTAAAAAACGCTTCAATGCTCATTGTGCTCGCATCGATGCTGGCGTTGAGTGGAACGTTGCAGGCGGGGCGCGACATTACGAGGCCGGGGGACGCCATCATCGGCGTTCCAAACGACGGCCTTAGGATACCGGGCGATACTGCCTTTGGCTGGCCAGCCACCGAATTGCCGAAGTATGTCATTGATGATCAGGTACTGACGAAGTATCTGCACTTCAAGGGGGAGACCGAGCCCACGGGTATCCGGGTAACGCCATCTGTCGGTCCGACAGTAGTGACCGGGATCAGTTTAACCACGGCGAACCGTCGCGAAGAGCGCGATCCCATTGAGTGGGAACTGTCCGGCTCGAACGACAGCATCAGCGGGCCTTACACGCTGATCGCTTCAGGTACCATTGATGACTTCGACGGCGAGACGCCCTGGCCGCGGCATACGAAGAACGATACGCCGATCACATTCGCCAACAACGTGGAGTACAAGCACTACCAGCTCATGTTCCCGGCCGTTCGCGATCCGGGCGCGGCCAACAGCATGCAGATTTCCGAGATAGAGCTGCTGACCCCAGTCTTCAAGGCTGCCGATCCCTTCCCGGCCGATGGGTCCGTACATGCTGATACGTGGGCGGATATTACCTGGACGCCCGGAGAAGAAGCAGTCTCTCACGATGTATATATCAGCGATAATCGTGACGATGTCGTTGCCGGTGCCGATGCCGCATTCGTAGGCAATCAGGTTGCGGCGAATATAATTGTCGGATTTCCCGAATTTCCCATCCCGGAAGGTCTAACTCCCGCCACAACATATTACCTGAGGGTCGATGAGATCAATCCATCCAATCCGGATAGTCCCTGGGTAGGTGATGTCTGGAGTTTTACTGTTCCGCCCAAGATCGCTTGGCAGCCCAATCCGCCCGACGGCGCCCGATTCGTAGATCCGGGTGCGGACCTTAGCTGGAGCCCAGGTTGGGGTGCGGCAATGCACACCGTCTACTTCGGCGACAATTTTGACGATGTCAACAATGCCTCCGGCGGAACGGCCCGGATAGATACAAGCTATGCGCTTGATCCACTTGAATTAAACAAGACCTACTACTGGCGGATCGATGAGCTCGACACGATGAGCGAGACGCACAAAGGTGATGTCTGGAGCTTCACAACCACCGATGGCGGGGGCGGCCTCAAGGGCGAGTACTTCAACAATGTAAGTCTGAGCGGAACACCGGTCCTGACGCGGATCGATCCGAATGTTAACTTCAACTGGGCCGCTGAAGGCCCCGGCGAACCGCTGCCGGCCGATGGTTGGTCGGCCCGGTGGACCGCGGACCTGATAATCTTTGCCCTCGACACATACACGTTCTTCGTCAATAGTGAAGGCGGCACCCGATTGTGGATCGACGGCCGACAGGTCATTAACGTATGGGCGTCCCACGTCCCCGCGAAGTATCCCTCGCAGCCGACGCCTCTGGAAGAGGGCATACATTCGCTACGCTTGGAGTACGCCGATTGGGACCGCGACGCCCTGCAGGAGTTGTCCTGGTCGACGCCAACGATGGCCGAGCAGATTATTCCCGCCGGTCCGCTGCAGCTGCCGTTCCTGGCCAGGCAGCCGAGTCCGACTGATGGGGTTGTCGGTGTGAATCTGGCGTCTGCTCTTGCGTGGAAGCCCGGATATGCCGCCGCTTCGCATGACGTGTACTTCGGCACCGATGCCGCCGCCGTGGCAGATGCCACGAAAGCGTCGCCCGAGTTCCACGGCAGCAAACCGCTCGGCGAAGAGAGCCTTGATCCCGGCTCGCTTGACTACAATGCAGTTTACTACTGGCGTGTGGACGAGGTCAACGACATCAATCCCGGCAGCCCGTGGAAGGGCAATCTCTGGACCTTCGATACGGGTGATCTACTTATCGTCGACGATATCGAGGGCTACGACGACGTCGATCCGCCCATGGGCGAGCCCGGCAACAGGATATGGGACAAGTGGATCGATGGTTTTGGCACTCCGGACAACGGAGCCCGTATTGCTGAAGACTTGCCGCCGTACGCCGAGAAGACGATCGTTCACGGCGGAAACCAGTCGATGAAGTTGCTTTTTGACAACACCGGCAAGTTCTCGGAGGCAACTTTGATGCTGGTTTTCCCGCGCGACTGGACGGTCCACGGAGTTACGAAACTCAGCCTGTGGCTCGTTGGCGCTTCCGGTAGTAATCCGGATAGGGTCTTTGTTGCTGTCAACGGCAATCCGGTATACCATGACGATCCGGCCGCGACGCAGACGCCAATCTGGCAGGAGTGGGTAATCGACCTGGCGGCGTTCGGAACGGATCTTACCAATGTCAATACGATCACCATCGGTGTCGGCACAAAGGGTGTTCCGGGTACGGCCGGAACCGGAGTGGTGTACATCGATGATATCCGTTTGTATCAACGGAGAGAGGTTGCTGAATAGAAAAACTGCTTTTACGTATATGACGGCAGTACTTGTATGATTTCGGGGCCTATGCCGATCAGTTCAGCATAGGCCTCTGTTTTAAAAGCAATAGAAGGATTATCGAACGACAGATTAAAATCAGAACAACTAGACATTAAAGAGTACAGTACATTCTTCGATAATTTGGCCCGCTCTCATCGTGGCTCAATCGCAAACATCGAACGCTGTGCCAATGAAAATGGGTTCCCCTGGCGCCTTTCCAAAGGCCTCCAAACCCATGGCCATCACGTCAGGCCCCAAAGAGCATCTCTTTGCCAGCTATTATGGCATCAATTCCTGGAGTGCTGATCAAAGATACGTCACGGTCCTGGAAACGCCGGTCAAGTATCGACTACTGACCGAAAATGACCCCGCAACGCTCGGGTTGGTCTACCCCACGTTCGAATCCTTCTTCCCGGAATTTGTCACCTTCTTGAATGAGTACAGCAAAGAATCAACGCCGTAAGCGTATTTCCTCAGTGCTATGACGGCCCTGACGATAAAGTAGAAGCTTGAAAGAAACAAAACACCTAATACTATTAGAGAGCTGATATACATATAGGTTCCATGAAACACAGTAGCGTATAAAGTAGATCCGAGCTGACTTTACGTTGAGACAGCAAAAGGATTGCTATTGGCTACTGAAAGGAACCTTGAAATGAAAAGTAGAACGAAAAAGAGATTGTACTGTGGCATCGACCTTCATTCAAATAATGCCATGTATGTTGTGACAGATCAAACAGACAAGGTCGTTTTTAAAAAGCGGATACCGAATCAATTGCCAGTAATAGTATCAGCGTTAAGACCATTCAAAAGCAAATTAGTCACTGTCGCCGTTGAGTCAACCTACAACTGGTACTGGTTGGTGGATGGACTTATGGATCAGGGGTATCCAGTTGTCCTTGCAAATCCAGCTGCCATTGATCAGTATGATGGTATCAAAGATGCTAACGATCTAACGGATGCTGCGTTTCTGGCACACTTGGCTCGATTTGATATCTTACCTACGGGATATATTAATCCTAAGGAAGAAAGACCTGTGCGTGACCTATTAAGGCGTCGAACTCTTTTAGTTCGGCAACGAACAGCAACGAAACTCAGTTTGCAAAACATGTTTATGCGACAAGCTGCTTTGAATATAAATTGGCGTAAAATTCGCAAATTAACACCAGAACAACGTGTTGATGCACTTGGTGACAATGAGTTTCTTTTGTTTGTGACCGAATCGCAAATAGAACTCATTGAAGTATTCAATAAAAAGATCTTACAGTTTGAAAAGAAAGTCTTGGAGCATGCTGAACTCAAACCAGAGTTTGAACTCTTGTTGAGCATTCCTGGCGTAGGGCTTATCCTGGCACTCACCATCATGTTAGAAACAGGCACCATTGATCGCTTTAAGAAAGTCGGTGACTTCACTTCGTATTGCCGATGTGTCCGGGCAAAGAAACAGTCCAATGGAAAATCGAAAGGAAGCAACAATAGCAAGAATGGTAATCCTCATCTGGCTTGGGCCTTTGTAGAGGTTGTCCACCATGCTATCCGAAGGTCTCCTCAAGCTAAGAAATTCTATGATCGCAAGAAATCGAAACGTAATGGCGCATTGGCAACCAAAGCACTGGGTGCCAAATGGAGTAAGGGAGCCTATTATGTAATGAAACGACAAGAACCATTTGATCTTAAGCGACTCTTTTCATGACAATGATGCGGCAGTCGATCTTGTTTTGCTGTTGGCTAAAACCTATTAGAGCTGATTGGACGTCTGCTGCATCTGTCACTTAAGAGACGAAATGACTCAGGTTGATTGAAAACTCTTTCGCCCGTGCACTGAGTCACCAAGGTTTGACTATCCGTTGTTGCGGATAAGTCACAAGGTCTGTTATGTTCATCTTCTGGGTGAACAACGATTGAACAGTGTACGGTACTGACGTCGTTCTGGTCCGCGAATGGCGGATGAGGCATGACCATGGTGTGGTATCATTACACACGGGTCAATCGCTAAGATCCAGATGGGTGACTGTACGAAAGATCGTCTTGTATAGAACAAGCTGTCTTTGAATACTTAACAGTGAACGTCGCAGGTGTGAAATAAGCTATGAAACCCGAGCATTTCAGTAAAATTAGCGTCACGTATAAAACGACAAAAAGGCTAGTTTAGTGGCTTGCAGAATGGCAAGCCTAGGTTTTCTTGAGGTATAAGAGTAATCTGAATCATACTGGCAAAGCCTGTTCTTATAAATGGCAGTGAATATTTGATTCACTGCCAAAGTATGATT
>JBARRE010000104.1:0-1859 GCA_049644065.1 Sedimentisphaerales bacterium
GCCCTGCCATCAACCTGGCCAAAGGATCGTGGACGGTGCCTCGAAGCGGCTGACCGTCTATAACTTCGGTCGCGGCAATGTCCTGCTCCCAGGCCTCCGGCGGATTGTAGGCGGTGTCTTTCATGCCGAGCGGAGAGAAGATATTCTGATTGCTGAAATCACCGATGTTTTGTCCGCTGACTGTCTCTACGATTTTCGCCAGCGTGATATAACCGAGACAACTATAGCGAAATTCCTCGCCCGGTTTGCTGACGGCTTCCAATGAACATATTTTATCAATCACCTTGTCGGGGCACGGACTGCCGAATTGCTCCTTCAACTCGGCGGCGTTCGTGTATGCCGGCAGTCCGGAAGTGTGGGTTAGGAGATGCTCGATCTGGACCCCCTCTTTGCCGTTGCTGGCGAAGGCCGGCAGATATTTACTCACATAATCATTTAGTTCGATTGCCTTGCGGTCTCTTAGAATCATAATCGAAGTCGCTGTGGCAATCGGCTTGGTCATAGATGCCAGGTCAAAAATCGTATTTTTGCCGACCGGTTCCTCACATGGGTCGATCACTTCATGACCAAAGGCCTGCCAGTACAAGATATCATCTTGTTGTCCAACGAGCACCACGGCCCCGGGGAAGTTGCCTTTTGCGATTTCTTCTTCGATGACTTGGTCGATTTCGATAAAATGCTGCCGGTGCTCTTCTTTCCGTTCCGGCCGGCATCCTGCCGAAAAGCAAAGAAGTAGCGTCAGGAGCGTTGTTATTGTTCTGATTCGCTTCATAACGATTTTCTATCCACAAAAAAACGTGAAAGCAATCTATTATTTAGAGAGATATTATCAGAGAAAGACAGTATTGTCACTGATTTCTTGCCCTGCCTCTTGTTTTGGTTCGAAAAGTTGTTTAAAGTATCAATAAATGAAACCGACAAAGACAATTTCGATCTTTACTATTTTTGTGATGCTTTCATGTTGTCGAGGTGCTGTTATGACCGGACTGGATCGTGTGGATTTGCATAAGGAAGTATTCGAAGGTAAACGTCTTGGAATCATCACCAACCACACGGCATACGACAGGGACGGCAGGTTCATCGTCGAGGTCTTCAGGAGCATGGCTGGAGTGAAGGTTACGGCCCTTTTCAGCCCCGAGCACGGTCTTTGGGGCACAGCCCCGGACGGTGAGAAAATCGGCAACCAAACCCACCCTGTCTATAACCTGCCGGTTTACAGCCTTTATGGTAAAACGCAAAAACCCACAAGCGACATGCTCCGGGATATCAACGTTCTGGTTTTCGATATCCAGGACATCGGCGCCCGCTTCTATACCTACATCTACACAATGTCGCTTGCGATGGAAGCCGCGGCGGAGAATGGCAAAACCTTCGTCGTGCTGGACCGCCCGAATCCCATCAATGGCACCAGCGTTCAGGGCAATATCCTCGAACCGGCTCTGGCCAGCTTCGTGGGACTCTACCCGATTCCAGTCCGGCACGGCATGACCGCAGGCGAGCTGGCAAAAATGTTTAACGGCCAAGGCTGGCTGGCCGGTCGCGTCAAGGCTGAACTAATCGTCATTCCGATGGAAGGCTGGCGCCGACGGATGTGGTACGACCGGACTCACCTGCGTTTCATCAAGCCCTCTCCAAACATGCCCGACCTCGAAACCGCTGCCGTCTATCCGGGTCTGTGCCTGCTGGAAGGAACAAATGTCTCCGAAGGCAGGGGGACAACGATGCCGTTCAGGCAGTTCGGCGCGCCCTGGATCGATTCGAAACTTCTGGCTGAGCGACTCAATGCACTCAACCTGCCGGCAATGAATTTCAAGCCGGTGAGTTTTACGCCTACCAGTTCGAAATATCAGGACCGGGAA
>JBARRE010000105.1:0-1699 GCA_049644065.1 Sedimentisphaerales bacterium
ATACGAATCGTAGCGATAAGGGTGCTCGGACACAAAGCATCCTTATGAGTATCCTTCGAACGCTAAAACAGCGTAACGCCAATCCTATTTCAACAATAGCAGAAGCATTAAGAAAATACATTCAAGCAGGAAACATCCCCATGCTTCCTCCAAGAAACCATGGCACTTGAGTGAGGTGTTACAAAGAAACAATATCAAGGGTTGGTGGGTGGGTTGGTATGAAAGCGGCAAGCGCAAGACAAAGGCCGTACCAAGCAAAGCTCTTGCCGAACATTATCGCCAGATAAAATACACTCAATTAAACTCTGACGTTTTAATTGGGGCCGTGACCGTCGATTGGACACAAATGCGCGATGAATACGAGCACAGCAAAAAAGTCGTCGGCAATAAAGACGTTTCAATTTATGAGGTAGCTCTCACTCTCAGGCATTTCGAACGACTTATTGGAAGGTGTAACTCAAAACAGATTTCGCAAAATGCCCTTGATAAGTTCATACTCGAAAGAGGTCTGGAAACAAAACGTTCGACAGTTAACAAAGATATCAGAAACATCAGAGCCTTTATCAACGGGTGCAGGGAAAACCGGTATGTTAATGGAGAGATAAAGCTCAAGTTATTAAAGGAAGACGAGAGGCCTGTGAAATCTCTGACTAACACTCAGATTAAAAATTGTTATCATCTTTCAAACCATATCAAACGATGAGAATGAGGATTCTCTTAGCTTTGGGCACAGGCTTAAGACGCGGTGACATCGAATTATTAAGAGTCTCTGATCTCGATTTTGAAAATAGTTATGTTACTACAAGAAGCAAAAAGACCAGAAAGAGCATGGACTCACGGCCCGTACCAGTTCCGATCATGGCTGAGCTTAAGAAATACGTTTCAGGATTAGATTCAAAGCAAGAAAAAATATTCGTTGACTGTTTCAAGCAATACAGATGGAACAAGATACGTGAAAAGATCGGTTTAGGTGATTTCAAATTTCACGATTTGCGGAAGACCTTTGGTTCTGTACTTGCTCAGAACGGCGTTTCTACTGCTGTTACTCAGAAGTTACTGGAGCATTCTTCGTCAGATCTGACCAATAAGGTGTATACAAATGTTGATCCTGTCCTGCGCCAAGCGGTAGATCTAATACCGGCTGGTGATTGGCTGAAAGGGCAGTAAACATGAGCTAATATGTCACAAGAGGATATCTCAATATAAAAGAAATGTGCCAGCAGAGGTTTTATTAATTGACATTGAACTCCTCATAGGTCGCCTATTCGCTCCCATTTTCATACAGTAAGGCCTCTTTTCCTGGATCTTCTGAACTCTGATTTCCTTTGAACTATACACCCTGGCGTAATATAATTATTCCTGTCTGTCGAAATCAAATTGCGTATTAGTAACATTACGAGTACGTATTTCTGTTGGGAGTCATGAGTATGCGACGGATGATAATTATAGCAGTGATGATCTGGCTGGGATGGTTGCAGGTTCTATGCAGCGCGGAAAAGATAGTATTGCAGTTGAAACCCGGTGAGGTGCGGCAGGAGATTGACGGATTTGGGGCCAGCGGGGCGTGGTGGGCGCAAATTATCGGTGGGTGGGAAGAAAGCAAGCGGCAGGAAATCGTAGAGCTGCTGTTTGGCAAAAAAGGGATCGGATTGTCGATCTATCGCTATAATGTGGGAGCGGGATCGGGAGAGGAAATCGG
>JBARRE010000106.1:0-4917 GCA_049644065.1 Sedimentisphaerales bacterium
TTCCTGTGCCGCTTCATTGGTCGAGGCGTCTGTTTCGCGGCTACAATCAATCGCATGTCTTAGCTGGGAAAATAACACACCCGACGGCTAAAATCAGCACAGACCTTATCCGGAACCGCCGAACCAGGGCCCAGCCGGCAATGGCAAGTCCCGCTGCGCGAGCAAAAAATGTTGCCGGCGCTTTTGCCGTCCGCTATCGACATAAATTTGCCGGCCGAAAGATTTGCCTTATTGATGACATCAAAACAACCGGTGCGACGTTAAATGAATGTGCAAAAATGCTGAAACAAGCCGGTGCTTCGAAAGTTTTTGCCTTAGTCCTGGCCGTAGCAGGCCAAAAAAATATCAATTAATAAAATTGCAGAGGAACGATATCTTGAGAAATCAAAGCAATAGCAGAATTATGATTATGACAAAACAACCAATATTAGTAATGATAACGACTTTATTCGTTGTACTTATGGCATCGGGCGATGCAATCGGTGCAGACTGGCTGGTCAGACAAATCAAAGAGCCGGTTGAAATTGAAAAACGCCTCGACGGCAGGGAGATTGCTCTGAGCAACGGTTTTATTAGCCGAACGTTTCGCCTCAGGCCGAATGCAGCCACCGTCGCTTATGATAACCTGATGACCGGAGAATCCATCATCCGGGGCATTAAACCCGAAGCGATAGTCGAGCTTGATGGACAAAAGTATGAAGTCGGTGGCTTGCAGGGGCAGCTCGAATACGCATATCTGCATGCCGGGACGATTGATTCGATGAGCAGTAATCCCGATGCCTTTCAGTTCGAAGATTTTGAAATCGGCAATATAAAGGAACGTTTTAGCTGGAAACGCAAGCGTTATTCGGCCCAATCAGCCTGGCCGCCAGCCGGAAAATCGCTGACGCTGCATTTCGTACCGCCGGGCGATAAGCTCAAAGGACTCAAGCTGTCCATCCACTATGAAATGTACCAGGGTATTCCGCTGCTGGCAAAACGGCTGATCATCCACAACGAAGGCGACAAACCGGTCAGGCTCAATACCTTTACCAGCGAGATTCTGGCAGCAGTGGAATATGAGTCATTAGTCGAAGAGCCTGCCAGGTGGGAGTATCCGAATATTCACATCGAGAGCGATTACGAATTTCATGGGGACGATTCGAGAAATGCCAACGAAACGGCGTACTGGGTAGCTGATCCGCAGTACAGCACACAGGTCAACTATAAGCGAAAAACGCCGGCAATGCTGGAAATCCGGCCGCCCATCGGGCCCGATTTGATGATTGAGCAGGGCAAAACTTTTGAATCTTTTCGGACGTATGAGTTGATCTACGACAGCACCGAGCGAGAACGCAAAGGCCTGTCATTGCGGCGGATGTACCGCATCATCGCGCCGTGGAGCACGGAAAATCCAATCATCATGCACGTCCGTAACGCGGACACGAAATCGGTCCGCCTGGCAATCGACCAGTGCGCCGAGGTCGGCTTCGAGATGGTCATAATGACCTTCGGCAGCGGTTTTAATATGGAAAATGTTGAGCCGGAATATATGGCACAGATTAAGGAATTGGTCAATTACGCCCACGGCAAAAATATCGAGCTTGGCGGCTATTCGCTCTTAGCCAGCCGCAGGATAAGCGACGAGCATGATGTCATCAATCCGGAGACGGGCAAAACAGGCGGGGCGATTTTTGGCAACTCTCCGTGCCTGTGCAGCCGGTGGGGCATCGACTATTTCGAGAAAATAACTACTTTTATCGAGCAGACCGGCCTGGATCTGCTCGAACATGATGGTTCTTATCCAGGCGACATGTGCGCCTCGATCAGCCATCCGGGCCATCGCGGCCTCAACGATTCGCAGTGGAAGCAGTGGAAGAAAATCACGAATTTCTACAAATGGTGCCGCGGCAGGGGGGTATATCTGAATGTCCCGGACTGGTATTTTCTTAACGGCTCGAACAAAAGTGCTATGGGCTACCGCGAGGTCAACTGGTCGCTGCCCCGCGACAGGCAGATTATTCTCGGCCGGCAGAACATTTTCGACGGCACCTGGAAGAAAACGCCGAGCATGGGCTGGATGTTCGTGCCGTTGGTTCAGTACCACGGGGGCGGAGCCGCCGCCACGCTCGAACCGCTATCCGAGCATCTCGACGCTTACGGTGCGCACCTGGCACAGAACTTCGGATCGGGAGTCCAGGCGTGCTATCGCGGGCCACGCTTATACGACACCGACCGGACAAAAGCGATCGTTAAAAAGTGGGTGGACTTTTACAAAGAGTACCGGGACATACTCGATTCGGACATCATTCACGTGCGCCGGCCTGATGGACGCGATATAGACTGTATTTTACACGTCAATCCGCAACTGAAGCACAAGGGCCTGACAATGGTCTATAATCCCCTGGACCGCACAGTCAAAAGAAAAATGAAACTTCCGCTATATTATACCGGACTTACCAAGACGGCCGGCATCCGTGAGCAGGGGGGCAAGAGCAGTAAGTATGAGCTTGACCGGGAATATAATGTCGAGATCCCGGTCGATATAGCCCCGAGGAGTATTACCTGGTTTGTTGTAGAATAAAACCGGGTATTGTTCGAAAATAAAGCCGGCGATTCGAAAGCTTGAGTCGCCGGCCCCGATATCAATTGAATATCATAGTCGCCCGAGTTTTGCGTATTTACAGTATTTCGTGCTTGATTATGGCACGGTAAATGCCGTTGATGCGCTTGCCTTCGACGATTGTGGGAGCATATTTATCGTTTCTCGGCTGGAGCCGCACTTTGTCTTTCGACTCGAAGAAGGCCCTCTTGAAGGTGGTCTCGTGCGGCATCGTGAAACGGATAAAGCAGTCATCGCCGCTCTTAACTTCCGTCGCGGGCGAGAAAATCACGATATCTCCTTCGCTAAATTTCGGCTCCATCGAGTCGCCGACTACGCGGACGGCAAAGGCGTTCGGATCGTGCACGTCCGGACAGCGGATATAGTCGTCGGCTATGCCCACGGGATAGTCCAGGTCGTTAAAATCTCTCGGATAGCCGGCCGAGACCTTGTTGATCACCGGGACCAATCGGCCTGCCGACAAAGGAATCTTGTCTTGCTTCATTTTCAACTTTTTCCTGGAAACAAGTTTGCCGAGCTTATTCGGGCTGACTTCCTTGTCAATTACATTCTTGACAATCTGCCGCCATTTCTGAACCTCTGCCTCCGCGGTTTCATATTTCTGACGAATATCCGAAGGCATCCTTTCGAGATGAGCAATGTGCAGCAGCAGACCCGGCTCAAACTCGAGTACCTCCTCGAGCTTGTTCAGTAAGTCATCGCTCGGCGGATTTTTGACTTTACTGGTCTCAATTGTTGATAGATACGGTTTTGAAAACCCGATTCGATTGCTGACCTCATCCAGCGTCAGCTTCATCTGTTCACGTCTTTCTCTTATAATTTGTCCAAGAGCCATGTTAAATCCTCAAACTTTCGTTAACTTGTTAATCAATCTCTATTAACTCGTAATTACTACTTCCGAGCCCGATACTTTCGCCGTGTGCGATTTGGCAACTTGTGTCAAGTTTATCATTCCCCAGCAATTCAGCCAGTTTTTTTCCACTGTTTTCCACCAGGTCCAGTGCCGCTTTATCGACGGCCACAGGATCGGTCGAAGCGATTATGCCGATATCTTCGACTATTTTACGCATATTTGGCGTATCAAAACAATCACAATCTTTGGTTATTGACAATAAAAAATTAAAAAATGTTGCTTTTTTTTCTTTGCCTTTCAGTGCTCCCAATGCGTGCTCGGCGATACTTTTCTGCAAAACTTCCGTTTCCTGGCCCCAATTGCACGCTACGGCGCCGAATCTGCACATCGCCATACATTCCGCACAGCCGATGCACTTGTCCTGGTCTATGTGTGCTTTGACGTCGTCAAGTGTAATTGCATCGGCCGGGCAATGATCGTAACATATGCCGCACCGAGTGCAGTCATCGCTGATATTCAGCTTGAGGGCGGCATGTTGTTTCATTTTACCTTTTTTGCTTGCACAGCCCATTCCCAGCGTTTTCAGTGTAGCTCCAAGTCCTGCGGCACAGTGGCCTGTAACATGGGCCACTGAGAGAATCGATTGGCTTCTTGCAATATCGTATGCGATATAGACCTCTTCGTTAATCTGGCCGTTGACTTTCACAACAGTCTCGGCTGTACCGGACAATCCATCCGGCACAATAAACGGTATTCCTAATCCGTCCAGACTAAAACCGTGCTCTGTAGCCAAAATCGTATGGTCAATGGCATTATGTCTTCGCCCGACGTATAACGTTGTAGTATCGGTCACAAACGGCTTTGTATTCAATTCGATCAGCTCATCCACTAATCCCTTGATATACGGAGCTTTTACGTACGTGTTATTGCCGTCTTCACCGACGTGGACCTTGACAGCGGTGAAATCATTTTCGTTAAAACATTCTGCAAAACCGCCGGCCTTAAACAGCTTGCGGGCCTTTTCAGAAATTACTTTCGGGCCGTCATCAACAGAAGCTTTAATAATATATACCTTAGAACCCATAAAAAATCCCTTGCGACCGAACAGGTCAGCCTGCAATTTTACGACTATTCAGTTTGGTTTAAAACATACAAATTATAATTATTTTTCACAGGACTGCAAGTGTAGCTCAAAAAAGTAGATGCTCGCACAATATTTTTACACCGATACCTATGAGTACCAGTCCGCCGAGAGCTTCGATTTTGTTCTCGAAAAAATGCCCGTATCTCTTGCCGATCAGAACTCCTGCATAGGATAACGCAAATGTTATAAGACCTATGGTTATCACCGCCAGGGCGATAGAACTTATGATAAGTGAAAGTGTAATGCCAATCGCCAGGGCGTCGATACTGGTCGCAACGGACAAAACAAGCAAAATAATAATATTCGACGGGTCGGGAT
>JBARRE010000107.1:0-3290 GCA_049644065.1 Sedimentisphaerales bacterium
GCGTTCTCATGGCGCGATGAATATATACCGCATCGCGTGTGGCGATCTATTATTGCCGAAACCATATTCTGTTTCACCGATAGCCTCAGGAACAAGCCGTCCGTTTTGCGGTCCTCCGAAAGATACAGCATGCCGTGTTCCATTGCCATAGAGTACGTATGTTGCTGAAATCGCTTACCGGCCACCTCGATTGTTCCGCTGTCAAGGGGATCCAGGCCGCACATCGAACGTGCCATCTCAGTCCTGCCCGCACCGGTCAGGCCGGCCACACCCAGTATCTCACCCCTGCGGGCTTGGAATGACACATTATGAAAGAAGCCCTTTCGTGTAAGGTTGTGTACATCCAGGATGGTCGCACCAATATTTGGCCTGCGCCGAACATAGAACTCATCTATTGCCTGGCCCACCATCATCTGTACGACCATAGGGGGAGTGACTTCATTTATGGGTTTCGTGTCAATAATCCGGCCGTCACGCATGACCGTAACACGGTCGGCTATCTCAAAAACCTCAGCCAGATGGTGCGAGATGTAAATGATCGTAATTCCGCGATTCTTAAGCTGCCGAATGATCTTGAAAAGCCGTCCCACTTCCTCTCGTGACAATGCCGACGTCGGTTCGTCCATGACCAAAATACATGGATTACTTCCCAGAACCTTTGCTATCTCGACGAGTTGGGACTGATGATGGCTGATCTCTTCGATTGTCTGGAGTGGGTCCAAATGCAAGCCTACCCTGTCACATAGATGCGAAGCCTGCTGCACCATCGCTTTTCTGTCAAGCCATAAACCGTATTTGCGAGGCAAGCGGCCGATGAGCAGATTTTCGGCGATGCTGATGGGACGTGCCAGGCTGAGTTCCTGATAGATCATGCCGATGCCGTGAGCCCTGGCCATAGCCGGAGAGTGCAGCTCCACTTTTTTCTGCCCGATGAAAATGCTGCCGGTGTAGTCGTTGAAAGAGCCGGCCAGTATCTTCATCAGCGTGGACTTACCGGCGCCATTTTCGCCCATGATGGCATGAACTTCCCCAACCCTCGCCTCGAAATCAACGCTGTCCACCGCCAGTGTGCCGGGATATTTCTTTGACACACCTTTCATCCTGAGAGCAATGCCAATATTATCAGAGTCGGATATCATTTTTTTTGATCGCGGATATTGGATCCTTAGAATTCGTATTCGCCAAGATTCAACGGGTATTGCCCATACTCGCGCAGCAGCTTTATTATATAGTCATAAGTATGTCCTGATACATTGCCGGAAACAGAGTGGTCCGACTGGAAAATATAGCCGCCGCCTTTGGCCGCATTGAGTTTTCTGAGCACTTCATTGCGAATTTTCTTCACGTCGCCGGTCTCCCATATCTGGATGTTACTGTTTCCACAGATGCCGAGTTTATGGCCGTATTTACGACGCAGATCCACGGCGTCGAGATCCACCTTGGCTTCCAGTGGATTGATGGCGTCGATGCCGATTTCAATGTAGTCGCCGAGTATCCGGTTAATATTACCGCAGCCATGGTATATCACCATCAAGTTTTTTGAATGAGCATATTCGGTCATCGCCTTTACCCAGGGCTTAAAATACATGCGCCAATAATCGGGCGAAAAAAACATGTCTTTTTTGTAAGCCACATCGCCCCATATCACAAAGCCATCCAGCAAACCATCTGCGGCATCGATCTGGGCTTTTGTGCAATCCAGGTAGAACTGACCGATACGGTTGATGACCTCGCCCATACGTTCCGGGTACATGCCGATCCACAGCATGTTGTTTTCCAGGCCGATCAGCCGCGTCAGGCACTCGTTACATTCGATGATACTGCCGAAGACCGGAAAATCCGGATACAGAGATATGACCGTTTCCGTCCACGCCGGCGAGTTCCGCTCAAAACCGTCTCCCACACCTGCGATCTGGTTATCGCCGGACTCATAGTAGCGACGTTTGTCATAAGGGTCATCGAACCGGAGTGCTTCGAGCTTGTCAATTGTGTCGGTCTCGAAGTCTATAAACTCCGGCATCGGAGCATTGAACTTCTTGCGCATAGTCGCACCGAATCCGGTCTTGACGACCACTTCTTCGTTGCTTTCTTTTAAGGTCTCGAATGAGCGGATAAACGGGTCCATGTTCGGAAAAGTAACGATCCAGTCCAGATCGTAGTAGAAATACGGGTTGGCATCGTCGGCTAATCCAAGATCTTTTCGCCATCGTTCAATGAAGCTGCCCCAGAAAAAATCGCTAATCGGCACCCTGTCCGGTTCCTGATGAGATAGCGTTTTTCTCATCCGCTCAAGTTTTTTGAGTGTGTTTTCTTTACGTTTATTTCCGGAATCCTTGCCGACAGTATCAAACATGCCCACATCTGTGCCTTTCCGATTGAGATAAGGTATTTTAAGCTACATGGCACATAGCTATCACAAGCAGTATAATCGTATTCCCATGCCCCATCAATCTTTTTGAGCCGTATAGCTAAAACGTCATTGAGAGAGTTTGGTATGTTGATCTGCGATATGTCTCGTGCTGGAGCCTTCTTAGACAATCACGTAAGGTTCCTTCAGAAGGTCATCAAATCATACTCGATTTCAAATCGCAATTTGTGTTCGGCTTCCTCCTGAGCTAACTTCAGAAAAATTTCTCTCTGTTCCTGATTTTGAGTAACTTCTGCCAAATCGCTGTAAAGCTTTCGTGAGGTCTCTTCCTTTTTCATTCCCACGATAAGCATGTCAACGTAGCTCATTTTGGCGTGCGGTTCAACGCTCTTTACATGATCGGTTATGCCGAGGTTGCCGACATTTTCCTTGTCTATCCCGATTTGGCCGGCCTTAATGGCTTGAAGTTTTGCCTTATGCTCTAACTCTTCCGAGGCCAGATCCGAAAACACTTTGGCCATCTCCGGCGTCTCCACCATATCCGCCAATTTCAAATAAAATGCCTGAGCTTCAATCTCCCGGCTTATTGCAAAATCCAGGACATCGTCGATGGACTCGAATTTAGTCATATCCCGGCTCTTTAATAATTCACTTCTCGACGGCCGCTCGACACAAACGACTCCGGCCTTTTCCATATCTGTAATTCTATGTACCTTGCGTTCAAATAGCAATAATTAAGATTCTAAAGTTTTTTGGTATTGTCCCACAAGCTGTGGGAAAACAGTATCGTGTTAAAATGCGTTTATCGCATTAGGGCTACCAGCAGCTAATAAAGCGGCTCCGAGAGTCTCCCAGAGCCGCACTGCTGTATAGCACCGACACGGCGCTCAGGCCGCACGCCTGCGTTGCCCTATCCTCCGTG
>JBARRE010000108.1:0-5007 GCA_049644065.1 Sedimentisphaerales bacterium
CGCCCACCTTCACCGACCCGTCGGGGCAGACGAAGCAGTTGGAAGGCTTGATGTCGCGGTGCAGCACTCCGCCCGCGAAGGCGGATTCGAGGCCGGAAATGACGTCGAGGACTGCGTCGACCGCCTCCGTCACCGGGAGCGGGCCGCGTTTCTTGAGTTTGTCCTTGAGAGTGCCGGCCCCGGCGATCTCCATCGTGATCACAGGGAGTCCCTCGATTTCCTCGCTGCCGAAAATGTAGAGGCTGTTCGGATGGTTGACGCTGGCGGCGAGGCGGCCTTCGCGGAGAAAACGCTGCCGCATGTCCGGCGAATCCAGTTGCTGCCCGAGCATTTTCAAGGCAACGCGACGCCCGGTGGCGATCTGTTCAGCTTCGTAAACCGTGCCCATTCCGCCCCGCCCGAGCAATCCATGCAATCGATAGCCGCCGAATTCACAGGGGAATTCCGAGGGCCCGAAAAGCGACAGTGATTCGCCCGACGCCAGTGAGACGGTCTCAAACTTGCCGCCGGGCGGCTCCAGGGCACCCGACATGAGGCAGGCGGGGCAGAGCTTTTCCGTTGATTTTGCGGGTATCACCGCTCCACATCGCTGGCATTTATCCTTTTCGGAAGTATTCATAAATCAATCTCCAAATTGTGTTTCATTCACTTCTTCCTGAAAGAAACACGCAGGGAGGTTACAGAAAAAATTCACCGCCTCCGTAAAACCGCGACCAGATAGCGCATTTCATCGTCGAGGTCCGCTTCATTGCTGACCGTCTCGGCGATGGCGGCCCGCAGCAGTTTACGGTAACGTTGCCGCAGCCGGTGCACAGCAACCTTGACCGCGCCTTCGCTCATGTCCAGTCGCGCCGCGATTTGGTCCCGGGGCAGCTCTTCCTGGCCGCTTAGGCTGCCCTTGAGCGCATCGAACTGTTCGCTCTTGCCGGCTCTTGCCATTTCGTCGCGCAGCTCTTGCAGGGCCACGGCAACGGTCTCGAGCGCCCATTCGCGATCGAAGATGTGGTCCGGATTATCCGACGGCTCCGATGCTCCGGCGTATCGGGCTTCCGGATCAAGCGCATCGAATTCGATGAATTGCATCCGGCCGCCGCGCTTCTGCGTTTGGGCCCGATGCCATTGGTTAGCCAGGAAATGCTTCATCGCGCCCAGCAGGTAAGAGCGAAACCGGCCCCGCTCGCGATCCGCAGAGGCAAATCCGCCCGTTTCGATAATCCGGGCAAAAAATGCCTGCGTAAGGTCCTGGGCGTCGACCGCTGAATAGCCGCCGCTGCGCACAAATGCGTAGAGGGGATACCAATAAGCCCGGCAAAGTTCCTCGAGCGCCTCCCGGGCGCGGGTCTGACTCGCCTCGCCGGGCCTGGCCGCCCCCACCAGGCTCCAGTGCGTGGTGGCAAATTGTCGGGGACCGGTCGGATCTTTCATACGCTTATCATAACGCGACAGCGCCGAATCACAAGCTGAAAAATCAGGATGACCGGACCAGTATCACTGTAAAATTAAGAAAAGGGACATCTAAAATAAAATCTTGGCGCGGCCTTCAACTGCACTTAAGGAATAAAGAAAGGTCTGATCCTTAAAACCTTCGTAATAAAAACCACAGCTCCCCGCCTTCAATTGCAACGCTTTGTCAGGTTTCGGTATTACGTTTAAATTGTCCACTCTTCTTTTCTTCGTTATCAATTTATAAACTAGCTCAAAATCTTACATTTAATGAATTCATCCAGATTTATATCATTAACTATCTTGAATGAGATTGTATCAGATTTTGTCCGTTTATTCATAATCCTGAGCACGAAGGAATGTTTATATTCTTCAATAGCTTCTTTATTCTCCCATAGGTATATTCCCTGCCAAAATCCTGACTTTTCATCTATTACCCATAGTTTATCTTTGAAGCCAGGAAATCCGGCAATAAGCAGTATCGGAATATTAGATAATCGTTTATTAATTTGGTGACTGAACTTCTTGAACTTAAAACGGACAATTAGTATTGATCCCTTTTTTTGGAGTGTAGGGGCTGATAGTTTCATGTGTCGGAAAATTCTAAAATTTAATCCGTCATCCATTTGGATGATTTTATCATTATACTCTTTTGGAAATGACAGTCTTAGTATCAGTAGATTATAGAGGGATTTGATTATTGATAATATTACTATCACATAGAACTCCTTTTTAGAAAGTTGGCCTTCTATGCATTTCAAACAATGTTCATGGTTATTACTACTTTTCCTCGGGCGTGTCCTTTTTCAAGATACCGGATAGCTTCTGCCGTCTCACTTAACGGATAACGTCTATCTATAACAGGTTTCACTTTACCCGCTTCAAGAAGCTCTTTCAAAAAAACCAAATCCTTCCGGTTTGGTTTCGCCACCGGCTGCATACCGATTTTCTTGCTGCCGCTCATGGACATCAATGGTCCAAGTAACATATGTTGGAACAAACGCGACATGGTTGTAAATCCGGTAATGACACAAGTTCCCCGGGGTCTCAATGCACGCTTGTAATCAGAAACCGAACGATTTCCCACAGCATCATAAATCAGGTCATAATGCTGCCCGTGTTTGGTGAAATCTTCTTGAGTGTAATCAATGACCTGGTCTGCGCCAATCGAGCGCACCATGTCTAAATTCCTCGTGCTGCATACGCCGGTGACTTCGGCGCCGAACGATTTGGCGATCTGCACCGCAAAGGTACCCACTCCGCCGGATGCACCGTTTATCAGAACCTTTTGCCCGGATTGAATCTGCCCGTTGTCCCGAAGTCCCTGCAGGGCGGTGATTGCCGCTACGGGTACGGCCGCGGCTTCTTCAAAAGTTAAATTGGTTGGTTTCAGTACTAAGTTCTTTTCAGTAACACTCACATACTCGGCAAAGCCTCCACCCCAACCGCAGTCTCCGAATACCTCATCACCCGGCTGAAACTCTGATACGTTTCTACCGACCGCTTCAAGCCGTCCGGCGATGTCAGCGCCGAGCATCGGATTTTTCGGTCTTCGAAGCCCATCCTGCAGGCGAACCAGCAGCGGTGCTCCTCTCATGCGATGCCAGTCAAGCGGATTTGCGGCCGCCGCATGAACTTTTACCAGCACTTCATTGTCCCTGGGAGCAGGTTTATCTACTTCTTTGAGCTGAAGAACTTCCGGAGGTCCGTATTTTGTGTATACAATTGCTTTCATATACTTATCGTATCGTGGTGATATCGAATTACAAGCTGAAAAAGCAGGATGACCGGACCATGTTTCCAGTATAGCAAAGCGGAGCCAAACTACTTTACATAACCGAGTTTTCTTGATAACATGATATTTGCGGTGTTATCGAGTTAGAACACCTAAGAAAAAATACGATTCTGAGAGTTTAGGAAGGTAGTTCGATAACGACCTCCATGTGTTATCAGGAAAACTATATAGTAACTTGTTCGCTAATTAACATGACAGTCGCAGAAAACTAGGGACAGCCACCTATTAATGGCTGGGGACAGTACACAGAAAAGGGTGACTGTCCCTAATAATATAACCTTGTCCCTAATAAAAACCAGACTCATTAAGCTTATTCTATATTTGCGCCGACAATAGCGGCCATCTGCATCATGTTAATCGTCTGGCCTTCTTTCAGCTTTGTAAGGTCAGTGACCTTACCTGATTTGCTTTTGGAATTTGTGTTTTTGAATATCGGGAGCAATTTAGCATCAGCAACAATGAACTTGCCTGCGTTCTCCGGCTTGCCATTTTCAGTTTTTGTCTGAAGTTTATTCGCTTTAATATAGTCCCATAGTTTTTTGGTGATCTCTGTCCTGGGAAGTTCTGTTGCTCCCAAAAACTCTGCCAGCTCATTTTGCAACTTTACCGGTTTACTCAATCCTTTTGCTTCTGCCATTTTTAACTCCTTCATATTAAGATTTTAATAATATTATCATCAGGACCAGATATTCTGTCCATTTTTGCTTCTAAAAGATTATAAGTGAGGAACGTCCTCTATTACAATTATAATTTTTCCTTAGACACTGATACCTTGAACAAAACTAGGGACAGCCACCTATTAATGACTGGAGAATGTTCCCGGAACGCCCTGCACGTCTTGCAGTACGCACAGCAACAGGCAATCTCAATCGCTGACATGGTTGTCGCTCCTGCTACCTCAGCATCTCCGCAATTCTGGGACGGGTCCTTTTAATCCGCTCATAGTCCAGTTTCAATCCCAGCGGCTTAAGGCCTTTGGCGATGCTGTCATAGATACCTTTGACATCATCAAAAGGACCTGCAACGGATTCCAACGCAGTCCGTCCGGCCTTGTTTAGTGCATTTTTGTCAGCGCCTTTGTCAAGCAGCGCCTTGACAATCTCGGTGCGGCAAAAGAATGCGGCGATGTGAAGTGGGATTGATCCTTCGTTGTTTGTGATTTTCATATCAGCCCCGGCATCGATCAACGCCCTTGCAACTTCAGTCTTGCCGAATGTTGCCGCAATAATCAGGGGATTGGACCCATACGCATCTTTTATATTCAGGTCCGAACCGGCTTTAATATGCTGCTTAATGGCATCTATATTCCCCTGAAGGGCCGCTATGTGAAGGCTTACACTCGGAGGTTTTGAGGACTGCACCTTCTCATTGTTTGAGTTCTCTTTCTTTCCGCAACCGGCAACGGTAAAGAGTATGATTATTAGCATTGCTGTCGTTACTGTTTTCATTTCTACAATCCCCTTTCTGTTAATTCTAATTTTCGATTTAATGATTGTTCTATAAAGATACACAATCAGATTACTTGCGATATAAGTTGATACTACCAAAATGAAATACTTTAATAGCGAAGGAATGGCCGTATTAAGCATGGTTAATGCAATTCCACCCAACACTATCGTGTGAATGATATAAACATTATAAGAATTTTTGTTCAGCTCATTACTGAATTTTACTTGTTTATCCAGATAATATCTGAAAGTATTTATCATTACATATAGCAGGCACAGTAATGAAAGATGAAAATTGAACCACATTAAAAGCGCATCTCC
>JBARRE010000109.1:0-2312 GCA_049644065.1 Sedimentisphaerales bacterium
CCGAATTCATGGCTTGAAATTGTGAGCGTTGTAGTTACCGCAATGGTCTTGATAGTTATAGGCGGCTGGTTCCTGAGCTTGAAAGAGGTTGAGAAGAAACGATTCGTTAAGATTGCTCTGCGAAAAAAGGAAAGTGGCTAAGATTAGTTACAGAGAATCTCATAAATACGAAGGCAAAGGCGCCGAATACGAGGCGTACTACCAGAACAAGGCGTGGCAAAGATTCCTTTGGTCGCGCGAGCAGGAGATTATCCTGAGGATTCTGGAGAAATACTTCACGGGCAGAGATGTTCACCTGCTCGACTTCGCGAGCGGTACTGGACGTATCACGGCACTCCTGGAGAATCGCGTCAAAACATCGACGGGTGTTGATGTATCCGGCTCGATGCTCGCCATCGCCAGGGAAAAGCTCAAACGGACCGAGATAATCGAAACGGATATCACGGCGGAAAATGTTCTCAAGCCAAGAAAATTCAACTTGATTACAGCTTTTCGGTTTTTTCTCAACGCCGAACCAGAGCTGCGTTCTGCAACGATCGGAACGCTTGCCGAGTTGTTGGACGAAGACGGCTACCTGGTTTTCAACAATCACCAGAATTCCGGATCGCCCTGGATAAAATTACGCTACGCGCATCATCGAAAGAAGATTCCAGAAGGCACTTTTAACGTAATGAGTATCGAGCAGATGAAAATGCTTGTCGAAGAAGCAGAGCTGGAGATCGTCGAGATTTATCCTGTCGGTTTTTTTAACCCGCCAAAAGTTCCGGTTTCGTACCGTCTGAATCGTACGATAGATTGGGCAGCCGGCAAGTTCGATTTCCTGAATCGATTCTCAGAAAGCCCGATAGCCGTCTGTCGCCGGAAAAAGAATCTCAACAGCGATACTTCTACCGCGAGGAAATAATCTATGGAAATCGTTGGCGAGATTATAAGAAAAACCGGAGAACCGGGCACGCTGGCTATAGAAGCAGCCAAGGCATCCAAGGCGTATGACATCGGCAAAGACTGCGGCTTGTTTTATGTACCAAAGATCGTTAACTTCGATGCCCAGACAGGAGTGCTTGAATTCGAGCGGCTCAACGGCCTGGTGACACTGCTCGATATGGCAGCTCGTAAAGACGAGCGGTTATTTAAGCTTTTAAAAAAGGCAGGTCAGGCACTGGCAGTCGTTCATGAAAAATTGGTCTTGCCCCAGGAGATGAAGCATGAACTGCCGGCCGAATGGATGGCCTCTCCCGACGAGAATGTTTTCATCCACGGTGATTTTGCAGGTTTTAATTTGTGCTTCGACGAATCCTCCGGCCGGCTCGTCATTTTGGACTGGAGTTCGGCGCCGCTTCTGGGGCGGAGTGTCACTTACGGATCGAGATTCTTCGACATAATCTGGCTTGTTATTTTTATCTTTTACGGCACCCCAAGGCGCTGCCTTTTCAACTGGTACGCTCAGGGCATGGCCAACGCTTTCCTTTCCGGATACGCAGAACACAGCCCCGAAATAATTCGGCGTTTATCCGGTGATTTTAAGCCGCTGATGCGTCGATACTATCACAAGACCGTATGGTACCTCGCTAAACAACGGTCCTGGTACAAAGCGGCCAGATACCTGCTGTACCAGTTTATGATTTACCCAAGATTTGCACGTTATCATCCCGGACACGGTTAAGTCCGATAGTTTTGCCGGAGGCTTCGGTTTATTATGTATGCCGAATATGCGAATGAAATTGAATTTGACCAGGATTACCTGTATTACGAACAGGGCGAGCGGTTTTCCGACATACCATTACCGCCGGTAATTAACGTTTTACTTTTTGTGAGCTGGATTGTTATTTGCCTGATAGGATTGGCAGTCATTTCTCTCGCAAAAAATCCTGTGGCCGGTATCGTCATTATAGCTTTGCCGACATTCATCGGAATGGTCTTAAAACCGACTTTCGGCCTTTGTATCCTGATGTTGGTTTTGCCGACAGGTGCCGGCATCGGATTTAATCAGACTTTCAGTCTCGACCGGGGAGTCGGTTTGGCCCTTGCGGTCAGCTTCGCGATGAATGTACTTATCACCCGCCCGGGATTGCACATCCGTAACAAGGCGATATGGATAATGGGACTATATTCGATCTGGATACTTCTGGTTTCGCTGGGGGGTCCCTATCTCGGCCTCGAATTGATGCGTGCCTTCACCCAGTTTCAGCTTCTTATGCTCATTTTGATTGTCTATTGGATACTCGAAACAAACGGTGAAAAAACTTTTCAATGGGCACTGAGAGCATACGTCCTCGGAACATTGGGCACCATCATTCTGGCATTTATCACCG
>JBARRE010000110.1:0-5244 GCA_049644065.1 Sedimentisphaerales bacterium
ATTCAACCTCCGGATACTGCTTGCGCAATTGTCCGGCAATCGCCAGATCCCTGGTGACGTGTCCTAATCCGATTGATCCGCTGACATACAGTATTTTCTTCGGCACTTCCATGCTTAATTTAGCCGAGTCTAATGAGTGCTTGATTGTAGCACGATTCAAGGATTCACGGCGGCTACTTTGAACCGGCGAATTTTATCGAGGCTATCGCTGAATTGTTCCTGGGCTTTATCCAGATATGTATTGACCTCATCGATATATCCATCGGCCGATGCCGACCAGACGCGGTTGAGATAACGCTCCCCTGCTGCAAAACCGCTCATAATCTCGCCGTATACGGCAAGGCCGTAACGATGAGCGATGCTTTCACGAGCATCCACAAACATTTCAAGGTCCTCGATAAATAATTCATCAATCCGGTGACGCATATCGTATGTATTAATCGAGTGCTTTTCGGAATTGAGCTTCTTGATATTGGTTGCGATTCTTTCAAGGCTTCCTTCCACGGTTTCAATCCTCGAAGCGACATGATGCTCTGTCTTGTTCTGGCGGGCATCATCGATTCTGACGGCTGCAACTCCCGCCGCTCCAACGATAAGCGCAGGTACATACCACAACCATCTAACGGCATTCACATCGAGAACTGTAGCTAATGCCGCTGCGATGAAACCAACTGTAACCATTAAGAAGCCGACTAATTTCATAGTATATCCTTACCCCCCCTGCATTCCTGTAATAATGTAGTATATGGCAAAACCAACTCCGACAATCCCTTCGCCGATTATCAATCCGGCCGCGATGGGAATACCAACCTGCTCGCTGAAGTGCTGCCCCTTTATTTTATCGCTGGCAATCCGCAAAAATGTCCCGATAGTATATGTCAGAACAATACTGAACGGCAGATAGAATCCAAGGCCGACCTGAATCCCCAGACCGCCGATACCCGTTGTACTGAGCAGAGCACCCAGTCCCGCACCGGCCAGATACTTGAAGACAGGGACATTACCTTCAAGAATACCCTTCATCATACTCGCCAGTACCGTGCCCTGCGGTGCCGGCAATTTATCGCTGCCGAGGCCGTATGCCTTATGAAGCACAAACAAAAGGCCTATCATCAGAACCGGGCCAAGCCACGTGGCAAGAAGTTGTCCTATTTGCTGCTTTCTGGGAATGGCGCCGACCAGATAACCGGTTTTCAAATCAAGCATCAGGTCCGTCGCCTGAGCCATCGCCATGCATGTGGCGGCGCCGACCATTACCGAGGATATAATAGCTGCTTTGTCACCCAAACCTCTTGTAATCACGATGAGAATCGTTACGGCAATCAGGGTCATGCCGCTCATAGGCGACCAGTTCGTCCTGCCGATGCACTCGGAGAGAATTACTCCGGCCATCCAGATCCAAATCGTACCCAGCACAGCCATGATGACACCCCTGACGATGCCCATTTGTTCAACTGAGGAGACCGCAACAACACTCAATACGATGAACGCCCCGACGATGCCGACATAGAGCAATTTGATCGGCATTTCATCTTTCGACATTGCGGCGCCGGTTTTAGCCGCCGATTGCATGCTGCGGATCGCACTAATAATCAATGGCAGCGCCAAAGCAATTCCGGCCAATGCGCCGCCGACCAGCATGCCGATTCCGACCGGCCTGAATAGCGAAATCCGCAGATAACCAGGCATCGTCTGCCCAAGTTCCTGCAATTGTTCCGGTGAAGGCAACAGATTCATCCTCGCCAGAACCGGCGCCAGGACCCAATAGCAGGCGTAACCGCCAATGACAAAACAAAGCCCGCCCTTGCCTGCAATAAATGCGATTCCTATTGTCATCAACGAAACGAACCAGACGCCATTCATGTAGTCCGGCAATCCGATGTACTGGCCCAAAGCCCAGTTTTCGAATTCTGTCAAATTGCTGATGAAACTCACAGTTCCGCTCAGGGCAATACCTATCAGAAGAAGTATCGCTTTGTGGACACCGGCGCCGGGCGATTTGAGGACGGTCGCAACCGCTACCCCGCCCGGATACGTTAGACGTTCGAAATCGATCATCTGCTTGCGAAGCGGAATGATAAAAGCAATACCCAAAATCCCACCGGCAATACATGAAAAAACCATGAGGTAGGGATTAAAATCCGTCTCGCCCAGAATAAACAACGCCGGCACAGAAAACATGACGCCCGCCGAAGCGCCGTTCACACTGCTGGCGACCGTCTGGCTGATGTTGTTTTCAATAATGCTGTTTCGCCGGAGAATGCCCCTGAGCACACCGAAACCCAGAATGGCGGCCAGCTCCGAGCCTTCGTGCGAAAATCCCAGGATCAGGCAGGCATAGCCCATGCTAATCGTAATGAGTACACCGAGTACGTAGCCCACAAGCACCGCGGTCAACGTCAGCTCCGGATAAGGTCCTCTGCGGATTATCCTTTCTCCGCCGTCTTTACTCATTGTCACTATTCGCTCCCCTTTCAGCAGAAGTAAGTAAATTTCATTCGTATGAAATAATAGATGCCACCTTGTAATCGGCTATTTTTTCTCTGCCCTGCAAACCCGCAAGCTCTATAAGAAAAACGATGCCGGCAACTTTTCCTCCTATTTTTTCGATGAGTTCGCAGGCCGCCGCCATTGTCCCTCCCGTCGCCAACAGATCGTCCACCATTAAAACTTTCCCGCCGCTCTCTATGGCATCACTATGTACTTCCAAAGTATCCGTGCCATACTCCAGATCGTAACTTACGCTCTCGGTCTGCCAGGGCAGCTTGCCTTTTTTGCGTATGGGCACAAAGCCGGCGCCGAGCTTTTCTGCTACTGCGGAACCGAATATAAAGCCTCTGGCCTCCACGGCAGCAACATATTCGATGCTCATCTCTGTAAAATCGGCGCACAGTGCATCTATTGCTGCTGCAAAAGCCTTTGGATTTAGTAATAACGGCGTGATGTCACGAAATAAGATCCCCTCTTTGGGCCAGTCGGGTATGTCGCGAATATACCTTTTCAGGTCAATTCCTTCGTCCTTCATTTACCTGCCTTCCATGGTTCTTGTCAATATTACAATCAAAGCTGGTAGGGTGTGCAGTGCACACCCTACAATTGTCAATTATTAATATATTACCAGGGAAATGCAAGTTTTTTCGAAATGATATTCGAGGCTATTCTTCGTTCATGTATTCAAAAAGATTGGTAAGCGCATCGCGCCGGATCTGCCGAATTCTCTCTCGTGTAAGCCCCATTTGTTTGCCGATCTCCTTGAGCGACATCGGCTTTTTCCTATCGAGCCCATAATGTAATCTCAATACATCCGCTTCTCTCGGGTCGATTTCGTTGAGCAATCTCAAAGCTTTCAGCTTTTCTTCGACGGCAATTAACGCATCTTCCGGCCTGCCGCCGCTTGGATCCTCCAAAATCGCTTCGAGCATTTGGTCATCATCCGCCTCATCGCTGCTGCCAATGGATTCTCCTGTAGAGCTGAGAACCTCGACGATACGATGTATAACTTTTGCCTTCCGTAGCGGCACCTGCATAATTTCGGCCATTTCTTCGACTTTTGGCGACCTGCCAAGCGTGCTTTCCAGTTCAGAAGCCGCATGCCGCCACTGGTTTATCAGGGCGACCATATAGGTAGGAATATGCACCGGCTGAACGTTCTCCAGCAATGCCCGTTTGATGCTTTGTTTTATCCACCATGCCGCATACGTGCTGAAGCGAACGCCTCGCTCCGGATCAAAGTAATCGACGGCCCTTATAAGTCCGAGATTGCCCTCTTCAATCAAGTCACCGAGACTCATTCCCCGGTCGCCATATTTCTTCGCTATGTTGACGACCAGCCTGAGATTGCTTCGAACCAATTGCTCCCTGGCCCGCTGGTCGTTTTCCTTAACAATCTGCCTGCCTAAGGTACATTCCTGCTCCTTTGTCAGCAGTGAAGCGGCGTCAATCTCTTTCAGATATTCTTTTATGGTAATGTCAAATGCGATAGCTCACTCCCGCCCAGCCGAAAAGCCTCTCGACTCCGGCCATCTGGGCAAATTGGGTCTTTACCTCACCTCCTGAGTTATAGGACGATTGCCTCCCTGTCAGAAATAAATCTATATGAGGTATCGGTCAAATAGGTCCGCGGGTTTACCCCCCTGCTAGAAATTTTCCCCATCATGCCGCTTCATTGTGCATTATATGTGCTTAGAATTCGATTTTGGCGGGAATAAATAAAGGGCCTATACCGAATCGAATCGGTATAGGCCCGATGTGTTAAAATTCGTAGCTTCAACTGCTACATATAATCCAGCTTACGGTTGCGGTTCCGGAACTGGCTTAAGCAGCCGGACATCATCAATGAACAACTTACCCGAACCGCCGGGGATTGTCATGTTGCCCTGGGTTCCCAGGCCAATCGCAATCCTGTCCACGTTGGTCAGGACTATGCCCTGATCTGCAAACGTCTGCAGCGGTATAATCCACTCGGTCCAGGTGTCTATCGTTGCCGCGTCCGGATCATCGTGGACCACTACAGCAGATGCTCCGGCACTGTTGGAGACCGCCACATAAAGCGGCTCTGCATCGTTGCTGGCAATACCGATGTCCTGGTTCGCCCACTGCGGGCTGACCGTCCCAGTAGTCGTGACGTTGGTAAATACGGCCTGACACATCTGAGCGGCATCATGGCTGGTCACCGCCAAACCGATATAGACATTCGCGCTCATCTGGATATTCTCAGGTGCGCCTAGCATCTGCCACGTTGAACCGTTGGCTGAACTGTACGCCGTAAAGTTGCCGGCCAGGTCACGTTCGATCTTCACCCAGTACGGTGCGGCTTCAGCAAGTGTCGTCGAGTTTGCGCTTGTGCTGACATCGTCAATGATGATACGACGCTGGAAGGAAACACCGTTAGCAGGCGTTACGACCATTGATGCGTGAACGGAGCCCGGGTCGAGCGTTTCGCGAATCATTACGCCTGCCTTGGCCCATGCATTGGTGTTATCGACACTGAGTACCTTGGCCTGGATCGAGCCGACACCGGTGAGCGTCTTATATGCATAGTGGTACTCGTCAGCGGTATCCCAGATATCAGTGCCGGAGCCGGTCATTGTGTAGGTACCGAGCGGACCCTCGACGAAGCTGCCGACGGATGCCGTGTTGCCTCTAAACCACAGCGACAAATTCGCAACGCCTTCCTCGGTCCAGTCACGCTGGTCTGCTAACGTATACTCCACCTCCGAATACTTCGAGCTGCCCTGCTTGTTG
>JBARRE010000111.1:0-11913 GCA_049644065.1 Sedimentisphaerales bacterium
TTGCCGTAGAATTGTCTTTTGCTTTCATAAACGCCCTTTCTTCACGTTTTCCTATTGCAGATGTATTTGACTATTCAAAAAGCACTTTCAGCTTTTCTTTGTCATCCGCCATTATCTGAGCATGGTCGGTCCAGACCGCAAGGTCGAGACTCTTTCGGCAGTGACAGTCTTCGCCGGAAAGTTCATGCTCGCTGCTCAGGACGGCCTCTATGAGTTCCAAACAGTTATTTGTTGCTGCCTGGAGGTTTCCAATTATTTCTTTGAGGAGAGTTTGCTTGTCTTTACCTTCCTCGTGCGGCTTCCAGCAGTCATAATCGCTGGCCAGAGCGATCAGGGCATAGCAAATTTGTGCTTCCCTGGCTAATTTGGCTTCCGGCATGGCGGTCATTCCGATCAAATCGCCGCCCCATGCCTTGTGCATAAGCGATTCGGCCCGCGTGGAAAACTGAGGCCCTTCCATACACACATACGTGCCTTTCGGATGTGTCGTTACGTCGATGCCTTTTGCCGTATCGATAAGCATCTCTCGAAGCCGACCGCAAGCCGGGTCTGCCATCTCGCAGTGCACGGCCCCAAATCCGCCGAAGAAGCTGCTTGTCCGCCTGAAAGTTTTATCGATGAACTGATCAACGATAACCAGGTCTCCCGGCGCGATTTGCTCGGTAAGCGATCCCACGGCCCCGCTGCTTATCACGGTATGGACGCCGAGTTTTTTCAGAGCGAAGATATTGGCCGCGAACGGCACCTCGCTGGGCGGCAGTTTATGTCCCTGGCCGTGACGGCTCAGAAATGCGATTTTCCTTTTGCCGAACCGGCCGACCAAAATCGCCGCACTCGGCTTGCCGAACGGCGTATCGATATCGTGAAGCTCCACATCAACGATGCGCTCGGCCAGCGCATCGCCCAGGCCCGTGCCGCCTATTATACCAATCAACTGTTCTGTCATAGTTCTTTGCCTCGTTTGATTTGGATTACTGATTTTCCCTCAAGTGCGATTATCAGAATCTTTTGCTCGCGATGAAACTGCGTTTCGGCAGATCGGAGTATGTGTGACTTGCCGGGATTAACTGAGACCTCGCTCGGTTCCTTTTCGATGCCTGAAATCAGGACGTAGTACTGCTTGCCGCCCCAGCCGTCTGCCGTTAATGTGACGCTTTCTTCGTCTTCGCGAATATCGCTTATTTTACAAGGAGCGTGAACGAACCAGCCGCGGCGTGGTAGTTTTTTTACATCATATATTTTGCCTTTGCCGTAGAGTTCCGCCAGATGGGCCTGCACGGTCCCGGGATTGATGGCCGGGCCGGCGGTGATCTGTGCTCTCAAGTCGAAGAAATCCGGCAACAAACCCTGGCGCTGCTCATCAGTCTGAGGCCAGGTCATTTGCAAGCCTGTAACCGTGATGCCTTTGGCGATTTTTTCCCAGGGCCCGTTCGGATCGAATTCGCTCAGCAGGTGCAGGGCCGAGCAGTAAACCAGCCCGCACCACTGGACGGGTCGGCCAAGCCACAGCGGGGCTTTCCAGTTGGTCGCGCCCAGCACCGCGATTGTCGAATAAACCCCAACTCGGCCGGACGTCGGCGCCTGCAGATAGACAAACGGAACTCCCGTCCACGCCCAGTACCGCGCCTGGTCAAGATATTCCTGCCTGCCCGAAATCATATAGCCCAGCGCATAGGCCTTCACCATGTGCGCCGAGGCAAGGATGTCGGGAGTATGGAGCGGCACTTCCCATGTTTGTGCTCCGCGCGGCACAGTGTCGGCGTAAAGGGCGGTCTGTTTGTCGAGCAGTTTTAATGCCTCATTAATGAGTTCTCTGTCCGCCGACAAGGTGGCCCCTTCCAGAATCCCGGCCATGTCCCTCCCAGCAAGACCGTTAGCGTGTTTTGCGAAATGCGTTTTGGAATAATCCGTCTCGCCCGGCCTGTAGAGTTTCACGCCGTCTGCGTCGAAACCTGTGAGCAGGCGGAGTGCCTGGCTGCGTCTTTGCTGCACGAATTCAAACGTGCGCCCGAAAATAAACGGCGCCGTGGGCAGATGAGCGTGTGAAACGCTGCTTGAGAAAGGTTGTCCGGATGGAATCCTGCTCAGCGCACGGCTCTTTTCATTGCTGAGTCTTTCGCGGAGGTTTTCGTTTTCGGTGTGGTTGGCGAGCCAGTCGATGTACATTGCGGCATCGGCCGCCGGGCCGGCGGGGAAATTGTCGCCCCAGACCGCGTGCCGGAAGAGGCCGTTCTCATTGATCTGCGAATCCAGCCAGCCTTGCGCGAGCAGATCGACTGCGGCATCGAGATCGCCTTCGAGTTCTGGAACAGCGGGCAGTCCCTTTAAATCAACATAGTGTCTGACCGCGGGGATAACGCTTTTTCCTTTACCTCCAATAATCATCGCGGTGACTTTCAGCGGTTGATTCGCACGGAGTCTCAGTGGCGCCTGGGCGCAGAATGCATTCTCGAAACGGCGGTCACCGACTCTGGGGCCGGACAACGCAATGACATGGGCGCCCGAATGATAAATCCTGTCGGGTGAATCGAACGTTGCCGCAACCGCCTCGGACGGCTCCCAGATGACGCCGATATAATTGCCGCTTTGGGCAATCGCTATCAGGGGAAAGGTTATCTTGACGGGATCGGGCACCCTGCGGACATGGTCGGGCGTCGCGATGTCCGCCTCGCTGCTGCTGGATTCGTCGCACAGATATTCCAGGCCGGCGAACAGGCCCTGGTCTTTCCGCTGGCCGAATGTGCCCAGGCCGGGGAAAATCGTCAGCCACGGGATGTGGATAATGTCCCTGTCTTTGTCCGCCTTCAGTTCGATTTCGACGATGAGCGTCCCTTGCTGCTGCGCAGCCCTTACGCTTCTTCGGATATCCCAAATGCCGCCGCCGCTGTCTTTAAAACCTGCGCTACTTGTGGACGGGTTGCCGAACGTCATCTTTGCATTTTTGAGATTCAGCCATTCGGGCTGCTCGTCGAATACCAGGCCGAGAAGTTCGCTTTGGTATCCGGCGGCCATTTCCACGCCGTTGACTTTAAGGGCGAAGTTGCCCCATGTGCCTCCATAGTGTCGAAATTCCAGGCCGCCCGATTTGACCGAAGTCTGACGTTCTGAAGTTCTGTTTGGTTCTCTGGGTTTCTCCAACGAGGGGACAATGATTTCGCTGATTGTTTCGACTGTGATCCGGGCGACAGTAACCTGGCCGGCTCCGATGCATGGGTCGAGACGAAAACGCGTTCCGGGGCCTAATTTGTCCCGAATAACGAGCGAGTAGTCGTGCCATTGACCATCGGTTCGCGTGGTGAACCGAACCGAATCTCCCGCCCGAAATACCCTGCCGTAGAACAGTTCGGCACCGGCGTCGGCATTCGATTTCATGCGTATTTTCACTCTGATTATTTTATCGCCCGGCAAATCCAAGACCGGACCCTCGATCCACGGATCTTCCCCCGTGGATTTGACGAGCAGCCCTTCGGGGGAATATGAGAGATTCTCCACTCGACCATTGCCCGTCCAGCCATGGATACCTTTGCTGAAGTCCCATTCTACCGCTGTCTTACCGAGAGCCGGAATCGGCACCGCCAAAAACAACGTCACGGCGATAAATATTGGTACCGCTCTGGAATTTATGCCGGAGCTTTTTCTGAGCTTATTGACGGACATACATACCTCCAAAAATTTCTTACACCGTTACGGATCGGTTCCTGTTCATCAGGGCGAAGAGGCCGGCGGCCACCATCATCGCGGCTGTCCCCACCGCGCCGACGATAATCGAGTCCAGGTTGCACTGCGCCCACTGCCACGAATCGGGCAAATCGCGGGCGAATGTTCCCCAACTGATTGCGATAATGCTGACGCCTATCGATACGATCCCCTGCCACAAGCGAAGGCGAACTTTCATGAAGGCCAGAAGGAACAGGCCCAGCAGCGCTCCGCCGAAGATTCCCGAAATCTGCCACCATACATCCAGGATACTCTTTGCCCGGATCATCAAAAGGGCGGCGCCGGTCCCGAGCACGCCCCATACGACGGTCGCCAGGCGCAGAAACCGAACGCTGGCCCCTTCTGCAATATTCGGATTGAGATATCGCTTATAGAAGTCCAGCAGCAGAACCGTCGCCGAGCAATTCAGCGCCGAATCCACGGTACTCATTGCCGCGGCGATAATCGCAGCGATGATCAGTCCCTTCAAACCCGCCGGCACTTGTGTCGCAATATAGTAAGGGAATATTTGCTCGCCTTTTGTGATGCCCTCTCCGAGCTCGTGTCCGCCCGGCGAATAAAAGGCGAAAAGTGTTGTCCCGATATAAAGAAAAATCGCAGTCAGCGGGATATAGATCAGCATCGCAATCCAGACCGAGCGTTTCGCATCTCGCTCTGAAGGAACGGAGCAGTATTTCTGCACGTAGTTCTGGTCGGCCAGCAGGCTTCGCAGGGCCTCGGTGACTCCGTAGATAATCATTACCCATACCGTGCGGTCGAATAAGTGCTCCTGAGAGGCCAGCGTGAATTTCAGGCTGCCGAAGCTGAACTTGTTATTGTCTATCGCCGCCTGTATTAAAGGTTCCGGCCCGGAGAAAACAGAAATCGACAAACTGACGGCGCAAAAGAGGATGCCGGCAATCATGATTACCGATTGCATAACATCCGTCCAGATTACGGCCTCCATTCCGCCGAGCAGCGTATAGACGATAGTAATAAGGCCGATGACAATAATCACGGTCGCGATGTTCCACGGAACGAACGTATCCAGCAAAAGGCTGGCTAAGTAAAGAATGACGGCCACGCGCCCGACCATATACAGCACGAAAGCAAATGCGGCATAAATTCGTCCCCAGGCGCCCAGCCTTTCTTCAAGAAACGCGTAGACGGAGATCAGCTTTGTTCTTCGATAGTAGGGCACGGCGTATTTGCAGGCCAGCCAGGCTACAGGGAAGATGCAGAGCGCAAAAATAATCGGATGCCAGTTGGAATCAAACGCCTTGCCCGGAGTGGCGATGTAAGAAATGCTGCTGGTGTAGGCGCTCATTACAGCCAGACCGGCCGCCCAGGCAGGAATTGTGCGGTCGGCCATCATGAATTGTTCGGCCGTTCGACACTTGCGTGAATAGTAAACGCCCATGCCGATCAGAACACAGGAATAAAGAAGCAAAATAGCGATATCGATTGTTCCGAGACTTCCTTGCATACGCTTTGACCTTATTGAAAAATGTTCTTATTGTTTTTGTACGATACCAAGCTCTTCCAGATGCCGGCGAATGACATCGTGCTCTGCGCTGCGGAAACGGTGAAACGGCTCAGCCAGAAAGTCGCTGCAGATACCCATGCACGAAAGTGCGCACTTCAGGCCCTTGAGATAACTTGACTGATAGCGGCCGACGCCATAGATGGATGTGCTGATCTGCATAACTTTTTTATGCAGAGCTTCCATTGTTTCCAGGTCTTGCGAGCGTGCGGCATCGTAAAGGTCGACGTAGAGTTTTGGGATGATGTTCGCTCCCCCGCAAACGCCGCCGTAGGCGCCAAGCAAAACCGCCTCGGCCAGCAGTTCCTCAGGACCCATCAAAAGCGAGAAATCCGGGCGGTCTTGCAGCAGCGACTGGAGCTGGTGGAAATATGCCATGTTGCCGGAGCTGTCCTTCAGGCCGACAATGCCGCTTATCTCCGCCGCTGCCCGCACAGTCTGGGGCTCGAAGACGGCCTTGGTAAGGCTTGGCATGTTGTACAGGAACAAAGGCAGCGGCAGCTCGGGTGTTAGATGCCTGATGTATTCCAATAGCTCCGGCTGGCCTGCCGGGAAGTAATAGGGCGGCGCCAGCACGACAGCCTGGGCGCCGGCGTCCTTCGCCTTGACGGCCGTGTTGACCGACTCGGCAAAGGATGTGTCGGTGATTCCTACCAGAACGGGCACGCGACCCTTGACCAGCGAGCAGACGAGCTCGATCAGTTCGTATCGCAGCCGGTAGCTGAGACTTGGCGCCTCGCCGGTTGTTCCTAAGATGAACAAACCGTGAACTCCGCCGGAAAGGATATGCTCGATCAGCCGCTCCAGGCCGGCGACGTCGAGGGTATCTCGATCCAGAAGCGGAGTTACCAGCGGCGGAATGATGCCGCGAAGCGGGCTGGGTAATATGTTCGAATTCAATTCCATGTTTATCGGTTCTCCATTTCGTCACAACTAAATGCAGACTTAAAAATCGTGCCGGTATTTAGTATAATCGTTTTTATGAGTTTATCTCAAGACATAAAGCATAAAACAATCGAACTTGGTTTCGACCTTCTCGGTGTGACGGATGCTTCGCCGATCGATGCCGAGCAGGCGGAAATTTTCGCCGAGTGGCTCAAGTCCGGCTTCGCGGGCCAAATGGATTACATGCACCGGAATCTGCAGAAGCGGCTCGATCCTGCCAGGCTCTTTGAAAATGCGCAGTCGGTTATTGTCGTCGGCCTCAATTATACACCGCCGAAGCATAAACCGGAACCGCCTGATGCAGCCGCCCCGACGGGCAGAATCGCCGGCTACGCCCAATATGAAGATTATCATTCATTTATCAAAGAGCGATTGTACAAGCTGACCGATTTTATAAAGTCACTTGCCGGTGCCGGCGTAAAGTCCAAAATTTGCGTGGACTCGGTGCCCCTTGCCGAGCGGGCGCTGGCGGTCAGGGCGGGCCTTGGCTTTATCGGGAAAAACCACATGCTCATCCATCCCGAGCTCGGCTGCCGAATATTTCTCGGCGAGATTGTCACCGACTTGAAGCTGTCGACCGGCGGGCCGGTTGCCGGCGACTGTTCCGACTGCCGCAAGTGTCTCGATGCCTGCCCGACAGGCGCCCTGAGGCCCGACGGGCAATTTGATGCCGGCAGGTGCATAAATTATCTGACAATAGAATACAAAGGCCAAATCCCACCGGAGCTGGCTGAGAGAATCGGCGACCGGCTCTTCGGCTGCGACGAGTGTGTCGCTGCCTGTCCCTATCAGAAGAACGCGCCGGCCTGTAGGAACAAGCAGTTCAAATTCTATCGCGACAGGGCACAGATCGACTTGCAGGAGATTCTGAGCTTAGACGCCGAATCGTTCGACGCCGAATTCGCCGAATCTCCAATCAAACGCCTGGGCCTTGAAGGCCTCAAGAGAAACGCCCGAATCTGCCTTGCCAATATAACGCGTTCGGCTTGACGCTCATCTCAAGCGTTCGCGTATTTGTCGCGTATTTTCTCCAGCAGCTTTTTGGTGGCCACGATGCCGTCGGTCTCACTGAGCCTCTCACCCTCGTACTCAATGCCGACATAGCCTTTGTAGCCGGCGTCCAGCACGATCTTCATCATTCGGTAGTAATCGATCTTCGTCTCATCGCCTTTTTCGTCGAAGTCGTAGCTCTTGGCGCTGACGGATTTTGCGTACGGCATCAACATCTCGACGGCGTCATAAATGTCGGTTTCTGGGGGAAAGTTGCCGAAGTCGGGCAGCGTCCCGCAGTTTGGCAGGTCCACCTTTTTGATAACGCCGGTCAGCCACCGGCCGTCGGACGAAAGGCCGCCGTGGTTCTCGACGGTTACGTTGATATCGTGCCCGGCGGCGTATTCGCTGAGCTTTCGCAGGCCGTCGGCGGCGAGCTTTTGCTGTTCGTCGTCCGAACCTTTCGAGTAGGCGTTGACCCGCACAGAATGACAGCCTAAGTATTTGGCTGCTCGGACCCACTTATGATGATTGCGGACGGCACTGCTGCGCAGGCGAGGCTCCGGGTCGCCGAGGGCGCCTTCGTCGTCGCACATAATCAGCACGGATTTGACGCCGAGGTCCCCGGAACGCTTCTTCATCTCAGCCAGATACTTGGTATCGTTCGCCTTGTCCATAAAGAAGATATTGACGTACTCGACGGCCTTGATGCCGAGGGCGTGGGCCTCTTTTGCAAAGTCAAGGTTGTCCAATTTCGGTTCGGCCTGGCCGAAAAGCCGTTTGTGCCAGGACCATTGAGCTAATGAAATCTTAAAATGGGGCTTTTTGCCGGGCATGTCTTTTTCCTTTTTATCTTGTGTTTTTGCCGGATTGCCATGGATCGGCGGCGATTCCACACCCTTCGACTCCGCTCAGGGTGAAGAGCTTCTTCATGCCGAGCGGAGACGAGGCAGCCGTTCCATATTAATCATCTTTTCACGTTTCGTATTCATTTTCAATCCCGGCATAGGATATCAAGATCCCATCCCAGCGTCAAGAGCGGCAAAATTGGCTTGGTTTTGTATGACTTGGGTTACAATTCCCACCATGGGCTGAATCCCACTCTATTAAACTGCTGAGGTGCGTTTTCCGAAGAGGTCCTGTATGGCGCCGAGCAGGCTCATAGTGTAGGACACGGCGATGGAATAGGTGAGAGCCCAGTGCAGATCGAGCACACGTTCACATAGCATCAGAAGGAGTGTTATCGAGGCGACCGTAACGACCACCTGGAACAGGCCGGCCCTTTCGTTTGTGATTGAGCTTGTGTTCACGAGACCGACATGAAACGCATTTAGCAGGACAAGGCTGTTGACGATGTTCCACACAGGGAAGACGATTAGCCAATGTATGCCCTCCTTAAGCATGACAAATCCCGAATAGGCGCCGGTGCCTGCTGTGACGAGTACGGCGAATAACAGCATTAGCCATTTCTCGAATTTGTATTTTCTGTGCCTGACAAACATGTTTAGAAGGCTCAGAACCATGCCGAGCTGTGCCAATAACAGAAGGATGCCTATCCTGGGCAGGAAGAGCGACACCAGGAAAAGGTCTTTCCTCACGTCGAGATTGATCCAAAGTAACAGCACAAATGCGAAGCTCAGGGCAAAGAGCGTCAGATCGTCATACCGAGCCATAGATCTTGAAAGTGCTTGCTGAGCGGCGAACCTCTTTCTCTGTTTTGGAGTGAGGGTATGAGAGTGAAGTAAGAGTGCGATTTCCTGATTGCTTTTTCCTTCCCAGAAATGGGCATCGTTCGGCTCTGCGCTACCGTTGTGCTCGACTGAAGATTTCTGTGCGTCACCTGGTTGTTTCCGGCGGACCATTACAGAATGCCCGCAGCCGGGACATTCGATCTTCTTGCCGGCTAACTCGTCTTTGGCCGAGGCCGGCTGGCCGCAATACATGCAAAGGAATCGTATCATCGCTAAATCCGGCGCTAAATCCGGGGACGCCTTACTTATTTTTCCCTTTCATTGAGGTCCTTTCGTATCTCGCAAAGGGATCTCCAAACAGATGCGTCAATTTTTCGGCTACGCTCAGAGCCTGCCCTGATCACGTCGAAGGGACGTCATCTGTAAGTATTATATTATCACATTATGGTCCTTTTGTAACCAAATTTCCTTTTTTTGCCACAACATGTAGCGGTTCGGATTGCGTTATATTAGCAGTAATTGTATAGTGCTTTCTGCTCGAACCCAGATTCCTCCACTGCGTCCCGATACCATCGGGACTCCGGTCGGAATGACGGCGCGGCTTCCGGGACCCCGGAGGCGTTTTCTCTTATCTTGCTCCGGTTGGGATTCGGGCTTGGCGGGCATATAAATTTCTTGCTTTATCGGTTGTTTGCCGTTAAGATGTTGCGGAAACGGGATTTTTGGCCTGTAATGGACGGTCGGCCCGTTTGAGAGTCTCGCCATGGGTTGGGCCGGATCTCGGGCTTTCCCAGGAAATTCAAGGTACAGAATAATTAGATTGCTAATTTATTTAGCACAGACAAGGAGAATTAAGTTATGGCAGTAAAGATACATTACGAAAATGATGCTCCTATCGATGCATTAGAGGGCAAGAAAGTGGCGGTTGTCGGCTACGGCAGCCAGGGCCATGCGCACAGCCAGAATCTGCGCGATAGCGGCGTCGAGGTTGCGGTCGCCGAACTGGAAGGCACAGACAATTACAAGCTCGCGATCGAGCATGGCTTTAAACCGACCGATATAAAAACGGCTATGGATGGTGCAGCTCTGATCATTGTGACGCTTCCCGATGAAGTCCAGGCGAAAGTCTACGCCGACTATATCGGGCCCAACCTGGTAGCGGGCCAGACACTCGGTTTCTGTCACGGTTTCAATATTCATTTCAAGTATATTGTGCCGCCTCAGGATGTGAACGTTGTGATGATTGCTCCGAAAGGGCCGGGACATCTGGTTCGCAGCGAGTATGAAAAAGGCGGCGGCGTGCCGTGCCTGGTGGCGGTTGAGCAGGATGCAACCGGCGATGCAAAACAGATTGCCCTTGCATGGGGCAACGGTGTCGGCGGCGCCCGGGCGGGGATCATCGAAACTACGTACAAAGAAGAGACGGAAACGGACCTGTTCGGCGAGCAGTGCGTTCTTTGCGGCGGTCTGACAGCGCTGATCAAGGCCGGTTTCGAGACGCTGGTCGAAGCAGGGTACCAGCCTGAAATCGCCTACTTCGAATGTATGCACGAGGTGAAGCTGATTGTCGATCTGATGTATCAGGGCGGGATGAGCTATATGAGATACAGCATCTCCAACACCGCCGAGTATGGCGACCTGACCCGCGGGCCGAGAATTGTCCCGCCGCAGACTAAAGCCGAGATGAAGAAGATCCTGGCGGAGATTACTTCCGGTGAATTCGCCAAGGAATGGGTCAACGAGTATAAATCGGGACTGAAGAATTTCAACGAGCTATACGACAAGGACCATGGCAGCAAGCTGGAAAACGTCGGAAGAGAACTGCGTAAAATGATGAAGTGGATCGACTCCAAAGAAGTTTAGGCCATAGATTCACGATAGGAGGATTGCAATGCGGCGGAAGATGCCGAGTCAATCTGCGATTTCTGAATCCATGATTGGATGTTTCAGACTGACTCTTACTGTGTGCTGTTGTATCGGTTTATTTTTCGGTATTCTGCTTGCAGGTTGCTCTGCCGCATCCTCACCAGCCATAGCGCAGGGGCAACAGCTATCCCAGGAACAAGAGCTATCGGTGCCGTATGACCAGATCACGCTGAAAAAAAGCCTCACTCTCGATGCGATACCCAAGATTCGAAGGTCTCAGGATGAGCATGGTTCGCTTCTGGCTGGAGTTGAGACGGTCAGTCACAGCGATCGTGTTGTTGCTTCTCTGGGACAGAGCCAGGATGACTCCAGGACCTGGTTCAATATGGTGACCTTCCATGAGTACAAGCTCAATGTTATACGGAAGTACTTCTTTGCCGTTGACGACAGGGCCGGAAGTTTGCGTGCCCGGTCCAGGCGAGGTCTTCGTTTTGACTGCGAAATGGTGCTGGGAAAAGAAGTGCTCGGCGAATCTTACACATCTGAAAACGCAAGGCAAATCGCGATGCTGAGGTACGTCCTGGATTCCATCCGCAAGGATATAAAAGAGCTTGGCGACGATGTCGATGTGCCCGGCCAGTACAATCAGAAACTGGACGTCTGCGGTATGCTCATCAATCAAACTTTTGAGATGGTGTTAGTAAAGCTGGATTCCTCACCCGTGCTGGCAATGAGGCTGAGCCAGGCCGGCGGGGCCGAATTCGATCACATCAACTTTGACAAGGGCACAGTCCGGATGGTCGTTGCGGATGACACCGTCGCCGTCAAGGTCCGCTTCGGTGCTTTCGCACACGGCGAGAAATAATCGAAACTCTATTAAAAAGAGTGGGTCTGTAAGCCGAGTTTTGTATCCCGCCTTTGAAGGCGGGCGGCGACCATTTATCTTGACCAACCGTTACCGGTTGGCTCTGCCTTGCGGCAAGCGACCTACCCGCCGGCAGAGCGGCTGAAAAACCGCTCGTACTCGGGCCGAGTGTCCGGCTGCTTGGTCTTGCAGGCGGTGGGGTTTGCCCTGCCGGCACCGTCACCGGCGCCGCGGTGCGCTCTTACCGCACCATTTCACCATTGCCTGTTCCCATAGGGACATCGGCTGTGTATTTTCTGCGGCACTTTCCCGCGGGT
>JBARRE010000112.1:0-8885 GCA_049644065.1 Sedimentisphaerales bacterium
GTGCTAACCAAATTTCGTGCTACGGTCTGGCCGAGGCGCCCGGCACGGCCTGTGTATATAATGACTGGCAAATGTCGCTGTTCTGGGACACGCGGTTTAAGAAGGTCTACGGCGCCGGCTTCGAGACGGTGGACGCCGGCGTGCTGCATCCGATGCTGACCGACAAACTTCAATGCCAGGACAATCCGACGTTTATGGCCTTTGGCGTCAAAGACAGGCCGGGTCGCACGGCGATTTCGCCTCGTGATTTTGCCCGTTTTGGTTTGCTGTATTTGCGAGGGGGAAAATGGAAAGATGAGCGATTGCTCAGCCGCGAATACGCGACGATGGCCGTGACAGATCCCGTACCGAACGCCATTCCGCGCGCAGGTAACAAAGCCGCCGACATGATCCAAAGCCAGCGTTCTATAGGCTCAAGGACAATCCCGGACAATCAATGCGACCACGTCGGCAGCTATAGTTGGTTCTGGTGGACAAACGGTATTGACCGTGAAGGTGCGCGGCATTGGCCGGATGTGCCGGTCGATACATACGGCTGTTTCGGGCATGGCGGGCTGCGCGCCATGGTCGTTCTGCCCGGCCTGGATTTGATTATAAGCTGGAACGACACCAAAATTGAAGGCCGCGAGAAGGAAAACCACACGCTGAAGCTGCTCGTAGATTCTGTGACTTCAACCACATCTCGAAGCGGCAGGATTATCGTTCAACCAGAGCATCCGGAGTGGCTCAAACGCAGCGACGGCCGGCCGTTCTTCATGTGCGGGCCGGGCGACCCGGAGGATTTTCTCTATCGCGGCAGGCTAAGGCCGGATGGGACCCGCGATGGCGACCAGATGGAATTGATTGATAAAATGAAGGGGACCGGGGCCAACTGCATCTACCTGATGGCGATACGCTCGCACGGCGGCGACGGCGATAAAACTCATAATCCGTTTGTCAATCATGACCCGGCAAAAGGCATAAATCCCGCCGTGCTCGATCAGTGGGAAACGTGGTTTGCCGAAATGGATAAGAACGACATTGTCATTTATCTGTTCCTCTATGACGACAGTGCGCGGATTTGGAGGACTGGTGACAGGGTAGGCAAGGAAGAAAAGAATTTTATCCATTCGCTCGTGAACCGATTCGAGCATCATAAAAATCTGATATGGTGTGTCGCGGAGGAATACCAGGAAGCGCTCAGTGTCCAGCGGGTAAAGAATATTGCCGCAGTAATTCGTGCCGCCGACGATTACGACCACGCGATAGCTGTGCACAAACTCAATGGGCTGGATTTCTCAGAGTTCGCTAATGAGCCGAACATCGATCAGTTTGCGATTCAGTACAATGTCAAGACGGCTGAAGAGCTGCACGCCGGGCTGGTGAAGGCATGGAAGCAAGCAAAGGGCAGGTATAATCTGAATATGTCCGAGACGGCCGACTATGGAACCGGGGCCGAGGCGCGCCAAAAGAGCTGGGCTTGTGCGATGGCCGGCGCGTACGTGATGATTTTAGAGATGGATATCGCCACGACGGCCAAAAGCGACCTCGAAGACTGCGGCCGGCTGGTGCGCTTTTTCGAGTCGACCGGTTTTCAACAAATGTCGCCGCACGATGAGCTTGGATTCGCCGGGACGCAATACGTGCTGGCCCGGCCGGGTAGAAGCTATATCGCGTATGCATCGAAATTGCAGGGCAAAATTGGCTTGAAAAATACCACCGCGGGGGTGTATAAATTACGTTGGTTCGATTGTGCAAGCGGCAGCGAGGTCGCTGAGGAAAACGTAACCATTGCCGGGGGCGACCAAAGCTGGGACAAACCGGGCCGCATCGGCAGCGAATTGGCTGTGTATATCGAACGTGTCGGGGGATTATGAAAGGAATCCGATGAACGATATTCAAATTTTCACGACGCCGATTTTAGATGGGATTAAAATCAGGCAGTACAAGGGAATCGTAATTGTGCGGAATGTTCGAGCGATCAACATTATCCGTGATTTCTTTACTCATTTTCGTGACATCTTCGGCGGACGGTCGGAGTCATATCAGGAAGTGATGAAGGATATGCAAGACGACGTGATTGCCGAAGCAAAGGACGAAGCGAGAAAGCTGGGGGCCAATGCCATTGTCGGTTTTGCCCTGGACTACGATAACGTTGGCTCCAAAAACAAATCGTTGCTGATGGCGTCCGCCAAAGGTACAGCGGTTGTCATTGACTGAATCGCCTCGAACGCCTGAAAAGAAAGGTCGCAGGTGACACAAATGAAAAACAAGACTGTTTTATGGATGCTGGTCGGTATCGGCAGTGTGGTGCTTGTATGTTCGACTCTCTATTTTTCCGACCCGGACCGGCGGCGTAAGCCATCTGCTGTGGCCCCTACGGGCCGGCCGCCTGATGCGGCTTCCCAGACCGAACCGAACGAGGTTGTGGCGCTGGCGGAACCTAACAAGGTGACATCGCAGGCCGAGCCCAACGAAGTGACGCCGAAGACAGCATCGGTTAAAGACACGTTCAAGGATGAGCCCGAGGCGCATGCCCTATACGAAAAGATGATTGAAACGATGCGAAGCGCCGAAAGCCTTTCGTATAATGGCGATTGCGGCAATTGCACCTACATGATCTGGATGAAAAAACCCAACTACTTTCGCGTGGAAACCGTCAATAGCCAAGGCGCAGAATGCGGAACCCTTGTCGGCGACGGGGATCATCTCTGGATCTATTGGCCGCAGGGTAATTCGCCTGCTTCGGATGACACGGATGGCTATGCGCAAACACAGGCGAACGTCTATATGAAAAAGGCCACTCCGCTGGCAAGACACTCTATCGGACATGAGGTGGGTTGGCTCAGGGCGGGGATGGGTATGACAATAATCGATCCGAGCACCTTCCACGGCTATACGGATTCTCTTCAGCCCTATCTGGACGGCGTCAGAGGCTGGGACGCGGAGAGCATCGAAGGCCAGGAGTGTGACGTGATTGAGGTCAGCTTCATGAAGCGTCAGCGTATCTGGTACATTTGGCTTTCCAAACAGGACCATCTTCCACGGAAAATAAAGCAGGTTGTTCGAGTATCCCGCCCTCTTATCGGGTATGAACACTGGTCAGACGTGACTGTCAATTCAGAAATACCGGACGAGAAATTCGCATGGTCGCCGCCGGCCGGCTGGCAGCAATGGACGCCGCCCGATCTGGCCGAAAAACTTCTCAAGCCGGGCGCCGAAGCGCCCGATTTCGAACTGCTCCTGGCCGATGAAACCAAGGTCAAACTCTCGGACTATCGCGGCAAGGTTGTCTGGTTCTATATGTGGCGGGCGGGGTGACCGGCCTGCCGGGAGGAGATGCGTCATCTCCAAACACTCTCTGAAAAGTATAAAGACAAAGGCCTGGTGATTCTCGGCTTCAACTGCTCGGATGACAAACAGATTGCACTGGATTTTATGCGTGAGAATTCGGCGACGTTCCCGAGTGTTCTTGATTCATCCGACGCCGCTGTGCAGATCGGATTCAGAGGTTATCAAATGAGCGGCGTGCCGCTGAATTATATTATCGACCGGGAGGGAAAGATTGTCGACGCCTGGTACGGTTACGAGGAAGGCCATAAACAAGCGCTTGCGGCGCTGGAAAAGGCAGGGCTTAAATTGGAAGGTCAGTAAGAATGAATAATCTGTTTGCAGACAGGATGGCCACAACTCACAAGTCGTTCATCAGGGAAATTTTGAAGGTTACCCAGGACAGCAATGTCATATCATTCGCCGGTGGTTTGCCGAATCCGAAGTTATTCCCGGTAAAGGAGCTTGCCGATGCGTGCCTGAAAGTCTTGCGCGAAGACGGCGAAAATGTTCTTCAGTACAGTACGACAGAGGGCTATCTGCCTTTGAGAGAATATATTGCTGAGCGATATTTTGTAAAAAAGGGTTTGCAGGCAAGCCCGGATGAGATCTTGATCACGACCGGTTCGCAGCAGGGTCTCGATTTGATCGGCAAAGTGTTCCTGAATAAAGGGGACCGGGTTATAATCGAACGGCCGGGCTATCTGGGCGCCATACAGGCATTCGGTATATTTGAACCGGAATTTGTGCCCATACCCTTGCTTGAAGACGGCATAGATATTGGTTTGTTCGAAAAAGCGTTAAAGGCCGGCCAGACAAAACTGTTCCATACGGTAATCAATTTCCAGAATCCTTCAGGCGTAACCTATTCACGGCAGAAAAGAGAAAAGCTTGCCGATATCATCAAAGGTCAGAATATGGTTTTAGTCGAGGACAATCCTTACGGCGAGCTGAGATTCATGGGGGAAGATTTGCCTTCGATGAAGAGTTACCTCCCGGACGGCACGATTGTTTTAGGCTCATTTTCGAAAGTAGTGACACCGGGACTGAGGCTCGGATGGATTTGTGCGGCTACGGATGTAATGGAAAAGATTGTTGTTGCAAAGCAATCATCCGACCTGCACTCGAATTATCTCTCGCAGAGGGCCGTCTATCGGTATCTGATTGACCACGACCTCGACAAGCATATTCTGAATATAAAAAAGGTTTATAAAAGGCAGAGAGATTTGATGGTATCGATGATCGAGAAGCATTTTCCGGAAGAGATAAAATGTACGAAGCCTGAGGGTGGCATGTTTTTGTGGGTGACACTTCCGGAGAAACTTTCATCATTACATTTATTGGAGCTTGCAACGGAAGAAAGTGTTGCTTTCGTGCCCGGGAGAGCGTTTTATGTCGATGGCGGCGGGGATAATACGTTGAGACTCAACTTTTCGAATTCGGATGAAGAGAAGATCGAAGAGGGGATTAAGCGGCTGGCGAAGGTTATAAAAAGAGTCTTGACGGAAAACAAATAGATATAGATAAGTTATCATGAGCTATCGGTCATTTTATTAGAAAGGATGAGTAACTATGAAACGTTCAAAACAAAACTCGATTTACGCCGTGTTCGTACTGTGGAGTGCAGCATTACTTTGCATTGCGGGCTGTGCTGCAACTGGGCCCAGGCTGATACCGAGAACGGTGCTCTTCGGTAATCCGGTCAAGTCGAGCCCTGAGATATCTCCGGACGGCAAAATGATGGCATATCTGGCTCCGGTAAATGATGTATTGAACGTGTGGGTAAAAACGATTGGTAAAGCCGATGACAAGGCCGTGACGAAGGATAAAATCCGCGGGATACGCCGGTATTTCTGGGCCGAGGACAGCGAGCATATCATGTATTTACAGGATGTGGGCGGCGATGAAAACTGGCGCCTGTACGGCGTCAATCTGAAAACAGATGAAGTTAAGGATCTGACGCCTTATGAAGAAGTCCAGGTTCAGATCTTACGCAGCGACAAGCATATCCCCAACGAGTTGCTCATTGGAATGAATAAGGACAATCCGCAGGTGCACGATGTTTATAAACTCGACCTTACTACCGGTGAGCTGAAGCTTGTCGCCAAAAATCCCGGCAATATTGCCTTCTGGCTCGCTGATGCCGATATGAAAGTTCGTTGTGCTTTAGCTTCGACGGCTGACGGTGGACTCGAACTGATGGTGCGCGAAAGCGAGGAGGCGGACTGGGAGAAGCTTCTGACATGGGATCCGGAAGACAGCATGACCAGCGGGCCCGTCAGTTTTACCAAAGACGGAGATGCCCTGTACCTGATCGATTCGAGAAACGCCAATACAGGCCGCCTAGTCAGGTTGCAGATAAAGAGCGGCCAAATTAAAGTGATTGCCGAAGATCCGCAGTACGATGTCGGCAACGTTATGATTCATCCGGATTCATACGAGGTTCAGGCCGTGGCTTTTACTCGGGCGCGGACCGAGTGGGTCGTTCTGGATGAATCGATCGAAGATGATTTCAAAGCCATCGCCCGGCTGGACCACGGTGACTTCTATGTGTCCAGTCGGGACAATGCGGACCGGACATGGCTGATCAGTATCACGAAGGATAACGGCCCCGTGTCCTACTATGCGTATGAGCACGAGAAAAAGAAAGGGACTTTCCTATTCGATCACATGCCGGAGCTGAATAAATATGAATTGACCCATACGGAACCGATTCGTTTTACGGCAAGGGACGGATTGACGATTCATGGATATATGACGTTTCCCGCATGGAAAGAGAAAAAGAATTTGCCGATGGTGCTCAGCGTGCATGGTGGTCCCTGGGGCCGGGATGCCTGGGGATACGATCCCGAGGCCCAGTGGTTTGCCAATCGCGGCTATGCATGCCTCCAGGTCAATTTCCGCGGATCCACCGGCTACGGCAAAGATTTCGTAAACGCCGGCGATAGAGAGTGGGGCGCGAAAATGCACGACGATTTAGTAGATGGTGTTAACTGGGCCGTGGAGAAAGGCTATGCCGATCCCGACAAAGTCGCCATATTTGGCAGTTCGTACGGAGGGTATGCTGCACTGGTCGGAGCGACTTTTACACCCGATGTTTTTTGCTGTGCAGTAGACATCGTGGGACCGAGTAACCTGGTGACATTGCTCACATCCATTCCGCCTTACTGGTCGACTATGCTGGCGATGTTCCACAAACGTGTTGGCAATCCCGATACGGAAGAGGAGTTCTTGAAGTCGCGCTCGCCATTGTTCAAGGTGGACCGGATCGAGATTCCGATTCTGATCGGGCAAGGGGCCAACGATCCGCGGGTCAAACAAGCCGAATCCGAGCAGATCGTCGAGGCGATGAAGAAGAAAGGACTGGCGTACGAATATATGCTGTTCGAAGACGAAGGCCACGGATTTGCCAGGCCGGAGAACCGTCTGAAATTTTTTGCTGCGGCAGAGAAATTCCTGGCAAAGCATTTAGGTGGCCGCTACGAAGAAGCTGTCGAGAGTTCTGATCGCTAATTTTTATAAGGATGATAGACGGACAGATGTGAAATTATTGAAGAAAGTGAGGTGATAGTTATGGATAAGCTATACGAAGAATCGGAGACAGGCTGCTGCCCGAGATTTAATCCTGAGCCGTGGGATGAAAAAGAAGTGACGTTTCAGGATAAATTATTTGTTAAAGATCACGTCAGGAGTTTCTTCCACATCCCGCTGAACTTCGGGAAAGTAATGGTCAGGAACATGGAGAAGATTCAGCAGGCCGATGCACTTGTGCCGACACCCGTAATGCTCTCGGATGAGAAGTCTCTCTGGGGCAGCGATATTTATATCGCCGTGGCCAGGGATGTGCCGGGTGCAACGATGGCGAGAATTTCAGGGACTTTTTTGACGAAGGTATTCGAAGGGCCGTACAAAAACGCAGGCAAGTGGGCACAGGAAATGAAGGCTTACGTCAAATCGAAGGCCAGGGAGATTCAGAAGATGTACTTTTTCTATACGACCTGCCCGAAATGCGCCGAGTTCTACGGCAAGAATTACACCGTTATATTGGCGAAGGTTTGAGTATTGAATCCCAAATACATTCGAAAGGAGAAAACCCCTCAATGAATTGAGGGGCTAAATATTATTATGTTTGGCGATAGTGCGACTGCTATAACGATATTGTTTATTATCTTCGCCGCGGGTATCGGCGCTTTTGTCAGAAAAAGGAGCCGGGACAAGTGCCTGCGGGATTTTGAGAAGAACATGGTGACGCTGGAACAGGCATCAAGCAAAAGAATCTGGGGCAAGTTGAGGGTCGAAAACACCGGGTTGGAATTTGTTTATCCCGAAAAGCACCAAGACCAGGAAGGGCATGATGAGACCAGCTACATTCTCTATAAATACGAGTACCCGGATATTGCAGTGGTGGTTCGCTTCCTTGATGAGCTGAGCGAACAAAATAAGAGAGCAAGAGAAAAAGAATTGAAGAGGACTTATCACCCCGGGCCGTGGCGCAGGTTCAAAAGGCGAATCTTAAACGTTTTTCGAACCGTGAGAGATTCGGTAGTGGAGATTGTCAACCTGCTGATCAGCCAGGCCAAGAAAGCTACACCCGCGGGCAAGGTGCTGAGTTCTCAGGATAAGTACGTCTCACAAATGAAACAGGAACTCATGGCAGCGGCGGGAACTTCCTTCGAGCCTTTGCTGGAAAGATATATCGGCCACAAGGTTGTACTTGAATTGATTAGGGGCGACAAAATATTCGAATACTGTGGCGTGCTAAAAGAATACACAGCGGAGTTTATCGAAATTATGGATGTCAATTACGCCGCGAAGCTGGGCCAGCCGACCAGGACAGCGGACCTCGTCGTACCCCGCAAACACGGCCTCATCCGACATCTTGCCGAATAAAATTCGTATTCGAGATAAAAGGCTTTAATGTCCCCTGCTCATGCTCGTTACATCCCGGGAGTCAAGGAGTCGCATGAGCGCGTACCTGCTGATGTAACCTTGCGAGGGCTATGAATGTATGTGACCGCAGTTTCAACCGCCTCGAAGTCCTCTCCCAGCGGTATATGCTGGCTGGAGTTACTTCAAGACGCTTTGCAAACTCCGATACTGAAAGCTTGAGTTGACTTCGCAGTCTTGCCACCGATTTGCCCGTTGGTCGGATTCGCGGAAGTTCATTGGTTTCTGCATCTTTTCCGATTGCAGCACGTCTTACCGAAGACTTTTTCCGGCCGGCGATTTTGGAAATCCTGGTTTTCTTCTTAGCTGTCGTGACTCTGTGATTGCGTGCAGATGAAGGTTTCTCTTGTTTACTTACTGTTCCAACTCTTCGAGTTGCCCGTTCCTCCTTTTCCGGAGATTCTGAGAGCGGCTCCCTGGTGTCTTGAACATCCACATCAATATCGACACCAAAAATATCGGCGATCCGGTCATCCGCAATGGTTTTGCCGGCACCGGCAATGGAATCAGGCAGTGAGATATCGCCGGCAATCAATTCATTTGCGTCAACTTTGCGAAGCGTGAATAACAGTTCGGGCCGGCTGTCAAGCCGGTTGCCGACACCGTACAAAACAGCGGCAACATGTTTG
>JBARRE010000113.1:0-4164 GCA_049644065.1 Sedimentisphaerales bacterium
AGGATTATATCCGTCGGATCATCTATGCGGAAGAAAATGATGCTTTTGACGAGATGCAGAACAGGATTGTGCACGATGTGAACAACCTGATTGTAACACTTGCGGAAAGAAAAAGAATCGATTTGCATGAGATCAGTACGGTCATCTGTGCCGGCAATACCGCAATGGTGCATTTTCTGCTGAACCTGGACTCGACGCGAATTCGCAGGGAACCATATGTAGCCTCGGCAGGCTTTGTTCCTCCGATACGAGCAGCGGAAGCAGGTATCCAGATCAATAAGCGGGGCCTTTTGTACTGCCTTCCCAGTGTTGCGGCGTATGTTGGAAGCGACATAGTAGCAGGTGTTTTGTCCTCACGATTGTTTACACAAAAAGGTGTCTGTCTTTTCGCCGATATCGGCACAAACGGCGAAGTGGTCCTCGGCAATCGAGACTGGATGGTGTGCGCATCGAGTTCTGCCGGCCCCGCATTCGAAGGAAGCGGAGTCAAGCATGGCATGAGAGCCGGAGCCGGGGCTATCGAGCAATTAAGTATTCTTGAAGATGGTTCTATCGAATTCAAGACCATCGGGGGCAATACACCGGTCGGAATCTGCGGCTCAGGTCTTTTGGATACACTTGCCGAACTGTTTGTAAATGGCTTCATAGATCGGACCGGCAGGTTTTCAATTGATCCATCAGTTGACAAAAGATTGACCGAGGGCGATGAGGGTTTGCAGTTCCAATTAGCGCCCGCTGTTGACGATCATCATGAAATAGTGACCACGCAAGCGGACATTGACAATCTGGTTCGTTCCAAAGCGGGGGTTTTTGCCTCAATCAGGGTTCTTATGGAGTCAACTCAGACAAGAGCTGAAGATCTGGAGGCTGTTTATTTAGCAGGCGGATTCGGGAACTTCCTGAATGTTCGCCAGGCCGTCACTATCGGAATGCTGCCTGATGTGCCCATAGAGAAAATTCGCTTTGTGGGCAATACCTCAATTGCAGGAGCCAAGGCGGTCTTGCTGAGCCAACAGGCCCTGGAGGCGGCCGAGCAAATTGCCGGAAGTATGACATATTTCGATTTAATGAGCCATCCTGGATATATGGATGAGTTTATCAGGGCAAGTTTTCTGCCTCATACGGATTTATCGCTATTTCCATCAGTAATGGAAAGGCAGAAGGACCATGCCCAAAAGTAAGTTAATTAAAAATTAAGGACACGTTTTACGAGATTTTAGATATGACAACAACTATTGCTATAAGCGGAAAAGGTGGATCAGGCAAAACGACCTTGGCCGCGATGATTATTAGGCGACTGGTAGAGCAGGCCGACAGCGGGGCCGTACTGGCAGTCGATGCCGATCCCAACTCCTGTTTGGGTTTGACATTGGGTGTTGAGCCTGTTGGAATCGTTGCAGATATTCGCGAGAACGTCCGCTCTAAAGAGCCGGGCAATGCCGGCATGGATCGGGTGCGAACAGTTGAATACGGCATCCAGCAGGCAATTACGGAATCCGCGGGATTTGATTTGCTCACAATGGGCCGCCCGGAAGGACCTGATTGCTATTGTGCCGTCAACAATATGCTGCGAAAGTTCCTGGACAATCTCAGCTCCCAGTATCAATATGTGGTTATCGATAACGAAGCGGGGATGGAACACCTGTCACGCAGAACTACAAATAATGTCGATATGCTCTGCATCGTAGCGGAACCTAATCCTATCGGCTCGGTTACTGTCCGGAGAATATCCGACCTTGCCAGGAAACTGCCGATCGACGTAAAGCAAATCGGTGTTATCTGGAACAAGGTTGTGGATCAATCTGACACTCAAGACGATTCGCTGGACGAGGTTGAAACTTTTGGGCATATTCCCTCTGATGCGGTCGTCTTTGATAACTCAGTACGTGGTAAAACTGTATTTGAACTCGCAAAAGATAATCCGGCTTATTCGGCGATAGATAATATAATAGAAGGCCTTTTAACTTTAAGTTCGAGTTCTTGATTTCATGAACTCCGAACAATAAACTTTTGGGAGAACTTTATGTCAATACCTGAAATTGCAGACAATTATGCCGGGGCGGTAAACCGAATCACACTTGGAGCGACCAATGAAAATGGAGGCAGTAGAACTTCGACTATAACCGTAGGCGGCTCTCGTAATGTCGTTTATGGTGGCGGCGCGGACCAGGCCGGAGAGAAACCGATGATCGCTATCGACGTTCTCGATAGTGAGCCAAACGATTGGCCCGATGTCCTGTCAGAGCCATATAAGGATGTGCTGGATAATCCCGCCGAATGGGCAAAGAAGTGCGTCGAAGAATTTGGGGCCGACCTGATATGTTTGAAATTCGACGGCATCCATCCCGACAAGGGCGATAAAGACGCAGCCCACGCCGCTAAGGTTACCGAGGAGGTCTTAAAAGCAGTCGGTGTACCTCTCGTGCTCTGGGGTTGTGGAAACGACGAAAAAGACAACCAGGTCATGCCTAAAGTCAGCGGTGCGGCGAAAGGAGAAAACTGTCTGATTGGAACGATTAAAGAAGACAATTATAAATCCCTGACCGCAATCGCTCTGGCCGACAATCATCATCTTATCTCCGAAGCGCCCATCGACATCAACATAGCCAAACAGGTAAACATCCTTGCCTCCGATATGGGTTTCCCGCTGGAACGAATAGTCACTTTCCAGTCCACCGGCGCCCTGGGATACGGAATAGAGTATGCTTATTCCATACAGGAGCGGCAACGTTTGGCCGCCCTTACAGGTGACAAGATGATGGCGATGCCTGCTATCTGCGATGTAGGATATGAAGCCTGGCGGGCCAAAGAAGCAAAGCTCGCAGATGCTCCCGGCTGGGGCGACGCCGCCGACCGAGGCCCAATGTGGGAAGCCGCCACTGCAATTTGTCTCTTACAGGCCGGCGTCGATATAATTCGCATGCGTCACCCAAGAGCCGTCAAAACCGTCAAGAACTTTATTAACCAAGTCTGGTCCTAAGATAACTAATTCAAAGGAGGTTTCAAGAATGATCCTGATCGGAGAACGAATCAATGGAATGTTTAAGAACGTCAAGGAAGCAATTACTCAGAAAGACAAGAAAGTCATTCAGGAATTAGCTAAAAAGCAGACCGAGGCGGGGGCCTCTTACCTGGATGTCAACGTGGGAACCGCCGCTGCGGACCAGGAAGGGACAATACAGTGGCTGGTGGAAACTATCCAGGAAACATGCTCTACACCGCTGAGTCTGGATTCACAGAAACCAAATGTCATTGCAGCAGGCCTGAAAGTTATTAACGCTGATAACGGCGTCATTCTAAACTCCACTCCTCTGAACAAAAAAAGCGATGAGGAGATATTGGACAAATATATAGAAATGGCAAACGGGGCCGGGCCGAAGGCCAACATTATCACGCTGACGATGGACAAGAACGGCGTCCCTCAGGACATCGATACCCGTGTAGCCATCGCTGCGGAAATTGTCTCGAAGGCCATGGAAAAAGGATTTTCCACTCAGCGGCTGCTCATCGATCCGATTATTCTGCCGGTCAGGGTGCCGAACGCCCAGGTTCAGCCCGGCAATATTTTATCTGCGATGGACCAGATACGACTTCTTGCCGAGCCGGCACCGGTTATGACGATAGGCCTGTCGAACCTTTCACAGGGAACGACCGAGAGAAGCCTTATAAACCGTATATTCCTCGCCATGGGAATCTCCCGCGGCCTGGATTCGGCGATTGTTGACGTCCTCGATCAGGACCTGATGAATGTCGTAGCCACTGCTGAAATGCTGATGGACAAGCAAATTTATTCAGACAGCTTTCTGAAGGTATACTCCGGGACAAGCTAAGTTACTCGGGGTCCTGTAGTTATCTCGAAATTGGCTTTGTTTTTTCAACCCCCAGCGCAGGTCTGGGGGCTAACCGAGATTGGCTTTGATTGGCTTTGTTTTTTCGCGCCCCGCAGGCCGGTTTATTGCCATAATTTCCTTTCAAATAAGACTTTACGCCAATTTGCCCCGACGGCAAATTGGCTTTGTTTTTTCAAATTCCTTTTCGCAATACGCATCACGCAGTACTCAATACGAATAAATTGGCTCCATTCGACGTTGCTCAGGACAAGCTTGTTTTTTCAATCCCCCAGAGCAGGTCTGGGGGCTAATCGAGATTGGGTTTGTTTGGCTT
>JBARRE010000114.1:0-3160 GCA_049644065.1 Sedimentisphaerales bacterium
TTGCTCTTCGATCAGAGAGCCGGGGTGGGCCCTCTCTTCACGCTGTACTCGACGGCGGAAGTTGATTTTGATGCCGGAGGGGCAAAAACCCGCACTGGAACAAATCTTACCCGGCTGGATGTGTCTGCTGTCTCCCGGCTGTCTTTGGACCTGACATTCCGTGCCGGTCTCGACCATTGGGAACGCCCTGATAACCGAGCCGAGCGGGACCTCCTTCTTTACGATGATGATCGTTACTTCGACGATGGATATTGGCGCTATTGGGTAGGCAGCGACCAGGGCCTGCCCTGGAACTTGCGGCTCTCCGAGGAGGTCGCCTATATCGACTCCGACACCTATGATTACGACGCCCGCTGGCGGGTAGGACTGACCCACACCGACCTGTTCTCCTGGCAGGGTGCCTCTGTGACAGCAACGGTCTATAACATTGCGGTCGAGGGAATGGACGGCCACGGCGGCAGGCTGTCCGCTTACTTGCCTTTCATGAAGCACAAGCTGTTCATCCAGCCCATGGCCGGATTCCAAATGCTTGAAGTGGAGCCGCAGTCCCGGGAATTCGAGATGACCTACCTGTCCATTCGCATCAACGGAAGGCTTTCGGCCAACTGGACCCTGCTCGGCGGATTCACCCATTCCTATGGCGACCGGGTGGACTCGACGCTCCTCGACCTCGGACTCCGCTACAGATGGTGAGAAGCAGCGGCATCAACACCTCCGGCCTTACTTGAAATTTAATACCGCGAATTGTCCGTAATATTTTTTTGCCGTTGAACTCTGAACGCCGAACACTGAACGATAATATTGGCTTTGTTTTTTCAACTTCGTTCTCGCAGTACGCAGCACTCAGTACGACAAATTGGCTTTGTTTTTTCGTGCCCCGCAGACCGGATTATTTACATAATTTCCTTGCAAATAAGAGTTTGCGCCAATTTATGCCGCCTGCAAATTGGCTTTGTTTTTTCAAATAGCCTTTTCAATCCCCAGAGTAAATCTGGGGGCTAACTAAGATTGGCTTTGAATTGGCTTTGTTTTTTGCTCCCCAAAATCACCATAAATCCTTACTATTAATAACATTGCACCATTTTGCCTATTTTAACATTGGCTTTGTTTTTTCAAATTCGTGTTTTGTGCAAAAGCCTTACGATTTGTCATTGCGAGGCCCAAAGGGCCGTGGCAATCTTCTGTGTTATAATCAGAAAAAGCGATTGTTGCATTTGAGATTGCTTCGATTTTGCTCAGAATTTCCGCTTTCCTCCAGTTTAGTACATAGGCCGCCTTTCGGCCGGAGGCCGAAAGACGCGCCTCTACTATTGAACGTACCTGCGCTTTTGATGCGAAAACGACCACAGGTCGTCCCGACCGAGGCACGGCCGAGTGGAGGGATCTATTCTTACCTCTATAATAGGAGGGGTATGCGCATTTGGTTGAAAAAATACAAAATTGTAGACGCCTATTTTCGCCGTAAGTCCTTGTGTGGTATAGAATAAAAAAATTTTCAAACTTTTTTATTTTTACTTTCAACTACCATCGCTTTTGGTCGATTTTTTGGCAAAATCTTACCTATTTTAACGCTTAGAACTTCAGAATTAACCGCCGATTTGCCATTTAGACATGACTACAAGTTCGAAATTCCGAACAGAAATTCAGATTCTCGAACTATCCAACGAGAGGAGCTTTTTTAGTTTTATATTAAAAATAATCGTAAATACTTGCTTGACAAAGAGATAAAACTTTCACTCCCGGATTGGCACGAATTTTGCGTAAAATACACAGCAAACAGCTACAGTGGCTGTAGAAATCAATGAAAAGGAGAAACAAAAATGAAACCGAATACCTCACTTACTAATTCAGCTTCAAGTAATGGCACGTCCGCTGGTTCTTTGGCTGGACGACATCGCCAAGCATTAACATTAGTGGAACGCCGCCCCTGGTCGAAGAGGATTGGCGGTTTCACTCTTATAGAGCTGTTGGTCGTGATCGCGATTATATCCCTGCTGATGGGGCTGCTTGTTCCTCGTATTCAACCGGCCAAGAAGAATATTACCCAGCGTGTGTGCGATTCTCATCTTAAGAACCTGTTTTTGGCGCTTCAGATGTATACAGGTGACAACAATGGACAATGCCCTAACCCGAACGTCAAGGGCCAAATAAAGGTCTCTCTGAAGTTTAAGGAGGCATTGCAGCCTTATGTGAAGTCGGAGGATATCTTCTGGTGCCCAAATGATCGGGAGAAAGAGGCGCACCCGGGCGGTAGTTATGGCTGGCGTGTGACACGTGATCCGAAGACAAGCCTGGCCGGAATGAGGCTTGACCTGCTTCGTCACCCCAATAGAGTAATTATTGCGGGTGAACTGTCTCACGGATGTCACAAATCCGAGATGATCAACGTGCTTTACGCGGATGGCCATGTCGATCTGGTCACTATGGGGGAATTTCTCAAAAATATCAGGACTCCCTTGGAATTCTAGTGAAATATTACTCTAATTTGGCGGGATGCCGCCAAGAAAGGAAGTGTATCATGAGAAGAAAGAAGTTGGCAGTACGGTATGGATTACTTACAGTTTTGTTGATTAGCCTCAGTTTGGCAAGTACAAGCAACGCGTGGACCTACCGCCCTCCCAAAGTCGCAACGCCAGAGTTGTACTACTGGTGTATAGATTGGTGGAGTGGGGGAATCGTAATCTATCTTTCGTGCGATACCCCTGGGGCGGATATTCGGTACACTTGGAAACCTGGATATGGAGAGGCGCCGACTCCGACGTCCTCCTCGCAACTATACGATCGCCCGCTGCTCGCGACCTGTATAGGACAATTGAAAGCGAGAGGCTTTAAAAATTTGTGTTATGCCAGCGACGTCTTGGTTCTCTATATTAGGTAGGGATAGGCGTGCCTGATCCCGTCGAGAGCCGAGGTGAAGGACGGCGGGTGAATTGATTTAGTAAGTAATCCAAGACACTGGGCTGTGAGTATGAAACTCGCAGCCCAGTGTTATTGCGCCAGCTTACAAAGCCCATAGCAGCAGATTATACAGGAAATTAAAGGTGTCCGGTACGAATGGCACTGACATAACGTTATCTTATTTATTTACAATAGGTTAATAAAAAAAACTCCTTTCACCGATAAAGAATAATGTCAATACAACTTTATCGAAAAGGAGTTC
>JBARRE010000115.1:0-9048 GCA_049644065.1 Sedimentisphaerales bacterium
TATGTGCAAAATAATTGTCATGGAGTTGTCAGGTTCCAGGTTCACGGTTTCAGGATTCAACGGTTTACGGTTCACGGTTTATGGTTGGCTGCCTTTTGGTCTTTATATTTCTTGAGATAATTGATAAATCCACGAATGGCCGCTCGTGTTCGCCTGGCCTGTTCGTAGAGGTCTTTGAACTCGTCGGCAGATATGTACTCTTCATCCAAAGCAACATAGAGTTCGCTCTGCACCTCGCTGCAAGACCGCTTCGCGTAACGTAGGAACCGGATAAATTCCGCATTCGTCTCTGAATCAAATCCTTCAGCGATATTGTGCATTGATGATCCGGCAGCATCTTGTATCTGTCTCTTCAGGCCGTAGTCCTTCGCAAACCTCGACTTCCTTCCCAGACAATACACCTTACGAGTTAACTCGCGTGCGAGTTGCCATGCCTCAATATCTTCAAAGCGTTCTATCTTCATGAGAAAAACTCCGGGTTCAGAGGTTCGCGGTTCACAGTTTCGGGTTTACGGTTGTTGGTTGTTACCTTTCTTTATACTACTCTAACCTTGAACCGCTGAACCATCAAACCTAAATAACTCATCTTCCTACAACCTTTCAACCTTGAACCTTTTAACCCTGAACCTTTTCAATCCTGAACCTTTCAACCGTAAACCTTAAATCCTTAAACCGTTAAACCTGAGTATTTCATCTTCCTACAACCGTTGAACCGTGAACCTTTCTTAACCTTGAACCTCAGTTCTACTCAACAACCAGTTTATAGCCAACGCCGTGAACAGTAATCAGATGGCGTGGCTTTGAAGGATCATCTTCGAGTTTGGAACGAAGTGACGCGATGTGATTGTCCACCGTACGTGTAGTCGGATAGCATTCATGTCCCCACACCTCGTCAAGCATCTCATTCCGGGTGACGACCTGGCCTGCCCGGGCGGCCAGCAGACGCAGGACACCGAATTCCTTGCGCGACAGTTTCAACGCCTGCCCGGCTTTCTTAGCATCGAAACACGTGAAGTCCACAAAGACATCGTCAAAGCGGAGATTTTCCGGAAGGGCTGTCGGTGGTTGCGCACGGCGCAGAATGGCGCGAATACGAGCTAATAACTCCGGCACCGAGAACGGCTTGGTGACATAATCATCGGCCCCGATGTCCAATCCGTGCACACGATCCATTTCCTCGCTTCTTGCCGTCAACATCAGAATGGGCACGGCAATTCCTTCGCTGCGGACCTTGCGGCAAAGCTCATATCCTTCCATCTTCGGTATCATCAAATCCAGAACAATCAAATCAGGATTATGCTCCCGGATCAGCCGATAGCCCTGCTCACCATCCGTGGCGGTTAGAACTTCGTACGACTCATACTCAAGGTTGTCCTTGAGTCCGCGTAGTATCGCACGGTCATCCTCAATAACGATTATTCGACTCATCGTTTATTCTCCAAAGGCAGATGAATAGAAAAAGTGCTTCCTTTGCCGAGAACACTCCGGACTTCGACGTGTCCATCATGGGCTTTTACGATGTGGAATACGAGCGCCAAACCCAGGCCGGTTCCGGGTATTCGCTGGTTTTGCTCGCTCGGCACACGGTAAAACTTTTCGAAAATGCGTTTCTGCTGTGCCGGGTCGATTCCGATGCCCCAGTCGCTCACTTCGATCACGGCATGGCCGGCCCTCTTTTGTACTCGCAAGTCGATCCGGCGAGATTCACCCGAATACTTCATCGCGTTCGAGAGAAGATTCAATATCGCTTGCCCGATGGCGTCTCGATCCACGCGGACATCCGGCAGCTCTTCTTCCATTTGGACATTGAGGTGAAAGTCTTGCTGTTTGAGAGGGTACTGCGTTGCTTGAGCGGCCGCATTAACGATTTCGGACAGGCAAGCCGGCTCTTTACGGTACGTTCTTTTACCCTTCTCGATTTTCGAGAAATCCAGAACGTTGTTCAACAGCCGTGTCAGCCGGTGACTTTCGTTAACGATTGTATCGAGATACTCCGTCTTCGCTTGTGAATCTTTGAGACGACCCATACGCAGCGTTTCGGCAAAGATTCGAATGGCCGTCAGCGGCGTTTTCAACTCGTGCGAAACGCTCGCTATGAATTGAGATCGCATTTCGGCCATCCGCAGCTCGCGCCCCACATCTCTCCACAGGAAATATGCTCCAAAAAGGGTCGCGCACAAGACAAGGAACAGGGCGATCAGGTAAAAGCTGCGCTGAAGGCCCCAGTCACTTGCCGTTGAGGCCCCGTTATCTGTCGTATAAGCAAGTCTCAAGCCCGGGAAACTCGGCCCCAGGGATTCTCCATAGATATCTGTCCCGGTGGTAAACCGGACATTTGTAGCGATTGAATTAAGAATACTCTCACCTCGCACGACGATAGCCAGGCGTTGTCTTGCCGTTAAGGCCGGGGCCAGGCTGACTAACCAGAGTTCTTCGCCGTAAGGAATCCAAACAGATTCGGCCTGCTGCTCCGGGTTTTTCCACTGTACCATCATTGCCAGCTTCGGGAAATCTCTCTGCAGGGCGAGAACTTTTTCCTGCAAGCTGATGTGTTTCAGGATTTGTTGCCGGAACTTCTCTGTCGCCTGCCGCCTGGTACTATCCTCCGTCCCGGACTCGACGAGCACATTTACCATATCACGAACTACGTAGGACTCAGCCGGCGACAGCCAACGCTGCGCATTTAGCTCACTTTCGATAAGCTGCATGACTTCGTCGTATGAATCGCCTCTTTCGAGCAGGCGACCGGCTGCATACAGACAGAAAGGAATACCATGCTCATCGGTTATCCGCGAACTGACTGCTAAAACCTTGTGGTATTCGGCCAGACTTTCGTCCACTTGACCCGACTTTGCAAGGACACGTGCCCGTAAAAGCTGCGCATAGGCTTGCTCGGCAGGTTTTTGTGCCGATTCGATACAATCGAGATACAAGGTGTTAGCTTGATCGAATCGCCTTCGGTTAAATTCCTCTTGTTCGGCACGACGAATCTTTTCAAAGAAAGCAGTCTCGGCCGGAGAAAGTCTGTCATTGCTCTGATTCGCCTCCCATGGAAGCACCAGCCGCTCACCCTCCGCCAGGCTGGTCAGAATAATCTCGTCGCTGGTGTAGTTGATTGTGTTCAGCGGTTTTGCCCCGCTTGCCGTAGCACTAACTTCATGCAGCTTTATCTCCTCAAGGCGAACAAGTAGCTTCTGGCCAATTTCTGTTGCCATGCGACGGCGTTCGTCCGCCAGACGTTTTTCGCTCAGTTCCTGCTGCTGACCGATCATGTGCCAGGTAAGCACTACCAAAACGGTGCTGGGAAGAACGACGGCGATCAGAAACAAAAGGACTTGTTTGTGGTGACTACGTGTAAGCATGGTACTATTACTGCGTTTAAGAAATTTCATAACTATCCCACAGTTCTTCCCGAACAACCTGCTTTAAGATATCTATATATTCGCATTATTTGTAAGATAGAGCAACAAGCTTGATGCATCTTTGATCAGTTCATTTTATTCTGACGGTGGACAGCAGTTGTCACGAAAATGTCATAAAAATAAAGATTCGAAGTGTTTTTTGATCTGTTCATATTTTCAACGCATTAGTTTAACCGTAAATTGCAAATATTCTCTTGTATTGATGGGCTGATTTTATGATAATCAGGCAGATAAAAGCTGCAAGAACAGGCAAGGAGAACACAAGTGTCTAATAGTCATAATCCAAAGACCTTTTTCGCGATTACGGTTTTGATAGCGTTGATTACTTTTCCGCCGGTCTTGATAGGGCAAGATACGACGAGCCCTTCGGCCGATTTCAGAGCGACTGTTGAGGCCGATTGGGATGCGCAGGAAAAGCGATTGGGCCGGGATGTTTCATCGCCTAAGGCGATTGGAGCGATACTTTTCTCGGCCGAGCGGCTGCTTGCCGACCTTTCACGAGGGCCCGATGCCCCCGAACTTGACGCCGAGAGGGCGGCTCTTGCTGAGTTAAAGTCAAGCACGGCAGACGTTGACAAGCTGGCTGATTCGGGACGTGCCAAACTATATCATGAAATCCGCTGGGTGACGCGGAGTGCCGCCCTGAAGAATCCCCTTATTGCGGCAAAGCGCATTATCTTTATGAAGCGAAAGCGTTTTATCTGCCAGATGCTGCATGAGTATCTTGGCTACTATTATGACTACGAGGACATCGCCGGCGGGGGAATTTATATGCTTGGGCGGCCAGGCTATTCGTTCGAGTCTCAACATTTGACAAAGAATCTGACCGCGCGGGGCAATTATACCACGCTGGCTCTTTCTTATGACGCCGGGACGATTTATTTCGCCTTTGCCGAGCGGGCCGAACAGAAACCGGATTATTATTCCGACCAGCGAAAATGTTTCCACCTTTATGCCATGGACGCCGACGGCAGCAATATCAGGCAAATAACCCACGGCCCCGACGACGACTTCGATCCATGTCCCTTGCCGGACGGCGGACTGGCGTTCATGTCGTCAGATCGCGGTGGTTTTACTCGCTGCAACAATCCGTGGGAACCGCTGCCGGCCCATACGCTGCACCGGCTCGATCCGACCTTGCAGCACCGGCGTATCCTGTCGTTCCATGAGACAAGCGAATGGCATCCTTCGGTGCTGCATGACGGACGCATTGTATATATCCGCTGGGATTATGTGGACCGCTCGGCGGCGAACTTTCACGGGCTCTGGATAACCAACCCGGACGGCTCGGCCGCAATGGCCCTGTTCGGCAATTACACCATGCGAATCAATGCCTGTTATCAGCCCAGGGCGATTCCGAATTCGCACAAGCTCGTTTTTCTGGCAGGGGCCCACCACGCCGACGTGGGCGGCTCGCTGGTGGTGCTCGATCCGTATCGTATCGCCCTAGATCCGGAAACGGGTCAGGATAGTTTCGATTCGATCGAGATACTGACTCCGGAGGTGTGTTTTCCCGAGGCTCCCGGCTGGCCCGGCAGCTATTTCCACAGCCCCTGGCCGTTGTCGGAGAATTATTTTCTTGTGTCGTTCAGCTTCGATCCTCTGCCGGGGATGGGGCCTAATGTCAAGCGTGACACCGAGACGGGGCTCTATTATTTCGACCGGTTCGGAAATATGGAATTGCTGTACCGGGAAAAAGGTATTTCGTCCATGTATCCGATTCCGCTCGAATCGAGGCCGAAGCCGCCGGTTGTGCTCGGCACACTTGATGAAGAGCTGGGCGACGAGGGCGAGTTTTTGCTAACCGATGTGCGCAAGAGCCATTTTCCCATGCCCGAAAATCGCCGCATAGTTGAGCTGCGTGTATTTCAGGTTTTGCCCAAGAGCCGCACGCATATCGCCAATAAACCGCGCATCGGCCATGCTAATGCCGAGAGCGCACGGATGCTTCTTGGCACAGTGCCGGTCGAGGCGGACGGTTCGGCCTATTTCCGCGCCCCCGCGAGAAAGCCTTTATATTTTCAGGCCGTGGATGAGAGCGGCAGGGCGGTCCAGTCTATGCGTTCGGTCGCGTATTTACAGCCGGGCGAACGGATGGGATGCGTGGGATGTCACGAGCCCCGCAACCGGGCCGTGACAACTCAAAAGACCCGCCCCCTTGCCATGCGGCGCGAGCCTTCCAGATTGAAGGCCGGCCCGGAGGGGACACGGCCTTTCAGTTTTCCATTTCTGGTTCAGCCGATTCTGGATAAGAACTGTGTTAAATGTCACGATGGCAATCCCGGCCCGAACAAGAGCAAGGTCGCGTTGACCGGCGAGCCGGCGGGACAATTTACCAAATCGTATGATAGCCTCAAACCATTTGTGAAATGGTATGAGTGGGGCGGGGCCAGTATCGAGCCGATTATAACTCGCCCCGGCAGGATAGGAGCCGACGTCAGCCCGTTAACAGGAATTTTGTCCGATGCCGTTCACGGCCCGAGCGTGAAACTAGACGATGATGAACTCCGGCGGTTGTATATCTGGCTGGATGGCAACGTGCCGTTTTATGGTACCTATGAATCCGATACACAGTTGGCCCAGCAAAATGGCGTCTCGGTCCCGCCGCCGACACTTCAATAGCCGTAGGATTTGCAACTTGCTGAACACGCGGTTCTTTGCATTTTTCTGCGTGTGCAAAAACGGAATTTGCACACCCTACGAGTCTCAGGCGGTAAGCCAGCGATCTATTATTTCCTCGGCGGCTCCCGGCATGATTCCGAGAATCCAGGCCAGGTCGATAATTGTCGGCCTTTTGCGGATCTCGTGCATGTGCAGCGCGGCGGCGAGTAGACGCTCGCGGGAGCATCTGATGCCGGCGAAAGTATGGGCGGCGCCGGCGGTTTTCAGGCAGTTCTTGATTTGTTCGGGAGAATGAACCTGTGCCGCCGCGGTGGCAAGAAAGACGTCCCATGTTTTACCGTCGGCCAACTTTTCACATATCGCCTGGAGCATGGGTATCTTCTGCTCGTATTCCCGGCGGACATTCTCCGCCAGAGGACCCCAGAACGTGCCGTCGATATCGTCAGGGTAAGGATGGCAGAAGGGCGTCTCGATCTTTAAGATACGTTCATAGAGGGCCGATGCGAATATAGTGCCGAGACCGACCTGCCTGCCGTGAAGATCGTGTGCGACACCGTCTATGCTGGACATCATATCCAGCGTATGGCTGAACAGATGCTCGCCGCCGGAAGCGGGCGCCGATGTCCCGATAACGGTCATTGCGATGCCGGAGTACAACAGGGCGTTAAACAAAGCCTCCACAGCGGCGGGCTTGCGGTCTCTTATGTCCCCCGGCCTCTCAAGATAGTACGGTTCCAGCGAGTTGATGATTTCGCTGCAATAGCGACAGAAGGATTCGCCGCAGAACAGATGGTTGAATTTCCAGTCGGCTGTGCTGACGGGCTTGGCGATGGTGTCACCCAGGCCGGAGGCGGTCAGCTCGAAAGGGGCCTCGACTATGATCGATGGAATCGCAAAAACCGCTAAAGGCGCCCGGGCGCGAATCAGGGTCTTGACACCTTTGATTGTTGGAGCGACATTGGCGGCGGTAAAGCCGTTCATCGTCGCGGCGGGCGCAAAGACAGCATAAGGAATGTCCTTAACCAAGGCCGACCATTTGGTCAGATCGTTGACGACGCCGGAACCGACTGCAAGGACAAAATCGGCCGGTGGCATCAGGTCATTGAGCCATGTATGAGTCGTGTCGTCGCAAACCGGGCCGCCGTGACTTTTGTCGGGGACAATGATATCGTGAACGGACCAGCCTTTTTGTTCGAGGGCCTCTTTTGCTCGCTCGCCGGCAATGGCCCGGGTCCGCTTATCGGCCACAAGAACAACGTGACGGCCGCTTACGAGAGAGCCCAGCACCTCGGGCAGACGCTCTATGGCATCTTCGGCATAAATGATGCTCCTGATGGGGACCTTGTGGCTGCGTCCGCATTCGCAATCGAAGGTCGTATCGAGCAGGTTTTCAGGATTCATTATTCGGCCTTACATAATCTTTTCCACTACCACTTGCTGGCCTTCGGTAAAGTGTGCCGAGGCGGCGTCTTCCGGGCTGATCCGCACCAGATCTGCGTTTACGGAGTCGTTCGGCTCGCCGGCCTTGACATGAACGGAGCGCAGCCCACCATACCACCAGCGGATGTGGCTGGCGTAGAGCAGGTCACCCGGATCGGCGGCCATTTTATCGAGAGCCGATTGAGAAACGACAACAACGTTCTGTCCCGCAAGCTTCGGGTCGAACTTAGTTATCAGTCGCACTTTTTCACCCGGGCGGCGGTTGGGAGTTCCCCCTTTGAACCGACGCATAGCATCCAGTTGGGTCCCGGCGACGAGCCCTTTAATTTTTTCCGCCGGCTTCGGTTTTGTGAACCATGTTACGGAAACGCCCAGCGAACCGGCCGCCAGCAGGCCGAACAGGGCCCGCATGAATTTGTAGCTGTCCGGCCCCATTCCGAAATCGAAAGGTCCGACAAGCGCATCGGGCCAGACAAAAGACAGGCCGATAAGGATCGCTCCGCCGACAATTGTCACGAAGGCGGCGGCAGGCGTGTAACGCTTCCATGTAATCCCGAACAAAATTGCCACCAGGACCGGCGGCGTCACAGCGGCGGTGAACATACTGTGCGCCCCGTAAATAGTGTCTTTCATAAATATGGGTACCAGAGCCAGCCCCAGGGCGGCCGCCCCCAGGCTGGTTATTCGCGCCACGCGGAGATAGTGCTTATCATCGCGGTTGGGTTTGATGTAAGGCCTCCAGATGTCGTTGACGAATATCGCACTTACAGCGGTTATAAGAGAGTCGGCGGTGCTCATCAATGCCGCGGTCAAGGCGGCGAGAACGAAACCGAAAACTCCCGGCGCGCACAGAAAATGGGCGGCCTTTACGAAAGAATCGCCGGGTTCGGTGGCCAGTTCGCCTTTGTTGACCAACGCCCTGGCGATCCATCCGCCGCAACTGGTGGCGATCGCCGCTAATGGCGCCAGAACCAGGATCCAGCAGACCACCATCCGGCGTGAATCCTTGACGCTCTTGAGCGAGAGAAAACGCATGATAAAACCCTGGTGCATCAGCATGAGCGCCCCGGTGTTGGCGAGGCCGTCCTGGACGTAGATGCCGATAAAGCTGAACTCGGGCGGCGCATTGAAATCCGAAAACGCAAACTTATGTGAGCGAGGCAGCAATGCCCAGAAATCTCCGAAACCGCCGAAGTGATAGATGGCGATTGCAAACAGCCCCAGCCCTGCAACAAGCAGGATAATTCCCTGGACAAGGTCGGTCATAATCACCGCCGTTTGCCCGCCGATGTAAACGTATAACGCTACGGCGACGGCTGTGACGATGGCCCCGGTCATTACCTGCCATCCCAGCAGCGTGTGCAGCGTCCGCCCGAGGGTGATAAGATTGATGCCGATGTAGCCGACGATATAGAACAGAATGATTACCGTCGCGGCGATGCGCGTCTTCCTGTCGAAACGGTATTCCAGGTACTCGGGGACCGACGTGATTTTGTTGTAATATACAATGGGCAGCCAAACCAGTACCAATATAGGCATCCAGAACCAGTCGTTGAGGTAGGAC
>JBARRE010000116.1:0-5824 GCA_049644065.1 Sedimentisphaerales bacterium
TCCAGATGATTACGCAGAAATGGCAGCCACGTAGTTGATCTCTTGCGAGGTTTTCGCGGCTTATACATGTATTTATCGATTGTGTCATCACATGGTGGATCGTACTGAAGCAGGACAAGCGTATCACGAATCCTTTCAGCGCTCCATAAAGGATTCTCTTTGCTCAGCTTGTAAATCAGGTCCTGCATCTCCTTGGGAATCGGAGGTCGCCCGCCTTTTCTACGTGACTTCCATCGCCAGAAGTAATTGAAAGCTGTAGTATGCCACTTCTTTACTGTAGGAGCTTGCATAAGATGAGCAAGGTCTTCCCACTTGTCTAAGGACTTCGAAAGGATCACCCAGAGCAGGCGAAAATCCGCAGTGAAACGTGGACGCGGACGTTTCTTCGAAGCGATCCCTTGTTTACAGGCAGCAAGCTGGCTCTCGGCGGCCAGAAATCTGGCGGCGAGCATTACCTTGGGGCAGAAGATAGCCCACAGAAACATTAGAGCATATCGGAACATTTCACCAGCGCAAGCAAGCACATGGCGGAGGCTTGTTAGAAGGGTTCTTATGGCATTCATGTTGCCAGGATAATAGAATCAGCCGCATGACGCAAGTTACTGTAAGTCCTGTAGGAATAAGGAGGACGGAGTTTTTCGGGTGGACACCGGCAACATCGACATCACAAGCAGCCCGCAGAACCGGCGGCGCCAAAAGGTCAAAGAAGTCCGCCACACTCCTGTAAGCGTTGCTATGAGCACGACCCATGAATTGCGTTCCGACAATCTCCACATTTATCTGATCAGCCATATTAATCTTCTCCTTTCCGAACCTATCTCACTTTGCATATGCTGAGGCTCTCTACATCGCTCTGTGTCTGAACAAGGCCAATATGTATGACAAGATCTCTGTACGCTGAGTCCATCACTTTAGAGACTTTCGCAAAGGAACGCTCATCGCACAGGCCAATGGTGAATTGTGCGGGCACAGTACTCATAAATTTGTTCAGACCTTTCCGACCAAAGCCGAAAACAGTCATCTCTTCGTTCATTGGCCAGTAGGAGTCGATGGCCTCGTCGTCTTTATGGTGGATTAAAAATAACGACCTATTTACGTTCGGATCGGCGAAGTATACCCATTCACCCGGGCCGGATAGATTAACTATATCGCCGTCCCATTTGAGCGAAGCCGCCGTCCTCAGACCGCCGGATTCGGTTGGCCTTACACAAATATCTGAATCGATTTCGAGCTTACCTCCGGGAGTTCCTTCATAAAGGAACCAGTACGGAGTCCTCATCTTCAAAATTGTAAGCCGTGCGTAGTCCGGGAAGAAATCCCAGCGACACTTCATCTTGCCGTCATTCGATTCCGAAGTAATAGCGACTCTGATGGGACCCTGGCTGATAATCCTGCTGCTCGATACCGTTTTGCCCGGATGACAATATCCCTCCGGATAACCCATGTTGGGCAGGCCGCGATACTGTCCTCCTGAGCCGCTCTTGCTGATCGGGCCGACGTCGGGATTGTATCCAAACCAGTCGTTTCCGTCCGCGTCTTCCAAACTGGCAAACGCCGCACCTTTCTTGTGATAGTAGTAGGTCGCATTTTTTATCGCTATCTTTATACTATCCTGACCTTCATGCCGAACGCTGTCTGTGCACGCGACTAATCCTTCAAACTCAAGCGCCGGCATATCCCTCGGACCTCCAAAGTAAACGTGAAAAACTCGCGTGGCTGTGGCCGGAGTTATACCTTTGAGCATGAAAGTCAAATTGCCTTTTGCAGGAGCGCCGGTATCGTCCTGCAATGCTTTGTCGAGTTGAAAGACTACCGAATCGTCGATCACTTTACCGTCGGATGCGACTTCAACAACCCGAAGCCGTTTAAGCTCTACATTCAAGTCAACATCAACTTCAACCGGCTTATCGATTCTCTCGACACTTCCTGCTCCCACTCGTACAGGGAAGCAGTATTCGAACCTATTATCCCACCAGGCACCATTTGGCTTGAGTGTTCCGCTATTGAGAGAGTCTGCGGATTTGTTCTCCCATAGCTCAATTGGTTGATAAGGACCGCTCCAGTTGGCGCCAATGATGTCCATGTCACCGTCATTTCCAATATCGGCGACACGTATATAATGCGATCCACTGGAAGATACAATTTGCTTTTTCCACGATGATCCGTTTTTAAGATTGATAAAGACAGCCACCTCGTCAGGATCAGCCCCCTGGTGCATCTCCGATGATACTACGTCGATCATACCATCACCATTGATATCCGCCGTCACCAAACCGTGAATCACACATTCGATAGGCTCAGTGATGATATGTTCGGTCCAATTTCCTCTTTTGGGATCGGACGGCGATTCGAACCAGGACATCTTATAAAACTGGTCTTTCAATTCGGAGGGAGACAGTACGATATCCGGCCGGGCATCGCCGTTGATATCGGCTATTTGCACTGTGGCACTCGGATGCCAATCGGCAAACCGATGCTCATTCCACGTACCGTTGACAATGTCCCGATTGTTCTCAAACCAGATGCCTCCGATTACGATATCGGGATCGTTGTCCCTATCTATGTCACCTATAGCTATTGCTTCTCCGTGAGGGCAGTTGATAATCTTTTCAGTCCACTTGTCGCCGGAATCTTGACGCCAGATATGGATTCTATTACCCGCTTTATGACCGAACTCGGATTGATCGCGTGTGACTATGTCCATATCACCGTCACAGTCCAGATCGGCAAGTTCTATATCGTGCGTAGGATGATTGGCGACCTTGTGTGCTCTCCATTTCTTCTTGGCAGGGTCACCGCCGGGTCGAGGATTTTCATACCATATCAAGCCTCCCATGACAACATCCAAGTCCCCGTCACCATCCACATCCCCCAGTTCTCCATCAACAGTCTTATAGCCTCCATCGGCAATGACCGCTTTAGACCAATTTGGATACGCATACCACACGAGAGGTCCCTGCCTGCCGCCGATGACAATGTCGGGGAAAGTATCGCCGTCAATGTCTCCTACGATTTTTGCCCAGGGATCTTTCGGGCCCGTGCGATCCAGGATGACATGGTCGAAGGGTATAACAGCCCCTTGAGGCCAGGCCCATGCCGGAAACGCAAGGGCCAAAAGGAGCATCAACGCTATTCTTGTGCCTATTCGTTCTACTAACATTCCATTTGCCTTTCTTTACTCGATTGAACAGTTACACTCGTTCCGCAATCCGGCACTCACAAAACCGCTGCTTTACTTGATGGCATCATTCCGCCACAAGTGCAGATACTGATAGTTGTCCCAGGCTGCACTGACAATGTCCATATCTCCGTCGCCATCCATATCCGCCAGCAAAGCGCCGAGATGGCTTTCCTTACCCCTGTCGGCGATATGTTCTGTGAAATCTCCTTTTCCATTGTTTTCAAAGATTTGCAGTTTAAACTTTCCCTTAGGCCCTTTGTGCTCGCACGTGACAATATCGAAGTCGCCATCCCGGTCCAAATCAGCAACATCAAGGTTATTGAGCGAATACTCGGTGATTATAGTATGACGCTCAAACTTGCCACCTGCTAATTGCTCATACCAGTACAGGTTGGCATCCGGCTCTTTACCCGGGGAGCGTTCTTCAGAAACGGCCACGTCCAATCTGCCGTCGCCATTTATGTCGGCCAGGACAATGCGGTCCGGGGCATGTACACTCGGACCGACTGCCTTAGCAGCCCAATCGCCGCCACCGTCACCGGGATTGGCAAACAAGACAACACTGAAACTATTTCCATGTTTACGTCCACAGACGATATCGATATCGCCGTCGGAGTCGATATCGCCTGTGCCGATGCCCTCATCCATCGTCTCAGAAGCAATTCTTGTTTTCGGCCAATTTCCTTTTTCCGGCTGCTTCGGCACTTCGAAACAGTAGATGCCGTCCTCGGCGGCCAGTATGATCTCGGGCTTGCCACCAGGAACGATCTGGGCGAGCATATAACCTTGTCCGTTCACATGCCCCGTCTTTGGCATGGTCCCTATCTTCGTTGTTTTCCACGAGTTGCCTTGTATGTCTTTGGCTTCGAGCCAGAGAACATCCGGCAGAGCCTCAGCTATCGCATCGGCAAACTTGTCGCCGTCCACATCCAGGGCAAGCATGGCATCTACATTTGAGTCAAACATGATGCGCGACCATTGACCGGTCATGTTGCCGCCGGGATTGCGATAGACGTAACGTCCTGCAATGATATCCTTGTAGCCGTCAGCGTTCACATCGGTCATGGCCAGACCGAAATATCGCAGCCATTTAGGCTCGTTCCAATCGCCCCATTTGCCGCGACTACTATCAACCTCGATATAAGTCCACTTATCTAAAGGCAGCTTAACCTGGCCAGCAAAAGAGACCGTTGCAAGGCAGAAGACCGTAGCGGCAACCAAGATTCTCTTGAAATGATTCACATGTAATTTAATAAACATTGTTTGACTCCCATCTATCTTTAACTCAAACCAAGAATCCGCCGATTTCGCTCGACGTCGGACTTTCCGCCTGCAAAGTCGTCGAAAGCCACCTCGGTGGTTTCGATGATGTGGCTGGATATGAATGGCGCTCCCTCTCTGGCCCCCTGTTCCGGGCTCTTGACACAGCACTCCCACTCCAGGACTGCCCAACCTGCGTAGCCTGCTTCGGCGAGCAGGGTAAATACAGATTTGAAATCAACTTGGCCGTCACCAAGCGACCGGAACCGGCCTGCTCGACTGGCCCAGGACTGATAACCACCGTAAACACCGACGCGTCCGGTCGGTTTGAACTCGGCGTCCTTGACGTGAAAGGACTTGATCCGCTGCCCGTAAAGCCGTATGAAATCGAGATAATCCAATTGTTGAAGCACAAAGTGGCTTGGATCGTAGCACAAACACGCAGCAGGGTGATTTTTCGATACATCCAGAAATGTCTCAAAAGTCGACCCATCGAAGAGATCTGAGCCGGGATGCAATTCGAATGATATGGCGATACCGCTGTCTTCTGCCAGGTCCAAGATTGGCTTCCAGCGTTTGTGCAGCTCTTTGAAGGCCTCTTCGATCAATCCGGGGGGCCTTTGCGGCCACGGGTACATCATATGCCATGCAAAGCCCCCCGACAGGACGGGCACACTTTTCAGACCGATATTCGACGAGGCGACGACCGCCTTTTTCAATTCTCCGGTCGCCCACTCGGCCCTTTCATTGCCTCTCAAGCCCTCCGGATAGAATGGTTGGAAGGCGACTTCATACGCCGGGTGAATAGCCAGGACTTGCCCTTGCAGATGCGCTGACAGCTCTGTGATTTCCAGTCCGATCTGCTTGAGCTTACCCTTCATGTCATCGCAATAGGTTTTGGATTCGGCAACCTTGCCAAGGTCGATCACTCGGCTATCCCACGTTGGAATCTGGACACCCTTGTAGCCGAGACCAGCTACCCATTGGCCAATGTTCAAAAGATTGTTGTACGGTTTTTCGTCGCGCAGAAACTGGGCGAGAAAAATGCCAGGACTCTTGATTGCGCTCATGTCAGTCTCCCTTATTTGACATATAAATCTTCTGTTAATGCAGGCATCATCCCTTCCATAATCCTACTTCGGCACTTTCTGCCAATCCTTAGCGAACTGGTTTAATCCTTCAGTTGTCAAGGGGTGTTTGAACATCTGGAAGAACAGGTCGGGATTCATAGTCGCGATGTCAATGCCCGCACGAATACAGGTAAGAATGTGGTTTTGCGTTTTGATGCTACCGGCGATAATCTCTGAGTCAAAGCCGTAGTTGTTTCTAATAATGGCGGCATCTTGGACGAGAATATTACTCTCATTCGCCACGGCATCGAGC
>JBARRE010000117.1:0-1718 GCA_049644065.1 Sedimentisphaerales bacterium
TATACCTGGATGCAGGTGACAAAGATGAACTGGGGGAGCAACTGATAGCGCAGGCATTCTCTGAGGCTCTGAGTGCTGCCGGTGTAGACCACAAGTCTGAGATATTCGATGGTGCGCACATGGACAAGTTGTATACGCAACTCGCCATATCCCTCAGCTACCTTTCGGATGCTTTGGGCGATTGAACAAGTCCAATCCTTGGTGATGTCAATAGCGTCTCTAGCGCGATAGGCCAACTTAGAAAGGGTAATAAGATGAAAAAGACAATTTCACTCGTATTGGTTTTGGCATTGTGTATGGTTACAGAGGTTACGAAGGCGGATTTTACGTTCGGCGAACCAGTCAATCTGGGACCGCCGTTCAACACTCCTTCACGCGAGGTGAGTTTTGTCCTTTCGGCCGATGGCCTGGAAATGTATATCTCCTCGGAATGCTCCGGCGGACTTGGTTATATCGATTTGTGGCGCAGTACGCGCGAAAACGCCGACAATCCGTGGGGGCCGCTTGTCAACGTTCAGGAAATCAACAGTCGTTACAATGAGGCATTTCAATCTTTGTCAGCGGACGGCCTGACCCTCTACTTCAGCGACTGGTACACCTGGAATCCTGCCGGTGATCGTCCTGGTGGTGTAGGCAATCACGATCTCTGGATGTGTACGCGGGCCAGCCGCAACGACCCCTGGGGCACGCCGGTCAATATGGGCGCCCCGTTCAACAGTGGGAGTCCTGACATGTGCCCAATCATCTCGCATGATGGGCTGACTTTCATCTTCGCCTCCACCCGCTCCGGCGGCCGTGGCAACTTCGATTTATGGATGTCCACGCGGTCGGCCGCAGAAGGCGACTGGGCTGCGCCGGTCAATATGGGGCCGACGGTCAATAGCTCGGCCTATGACGGCGATGGATGTCTCTCAACTGATGGATTGGCCCTGTTCTTCTGTTCCGACCGTCCCGGCGGCAGGGGCTCGTATGACATGTGGGTGACTACCCGACGGAGCCAGGCTGCCGCTTGGAGTCCGCCTGTCAATCTCGGACCGTTGATCAACACCAGCGGCATGGAAGGTGCTCCGAGTCTCTCCCCCGATCTAAAAACGCTTTACTTCTGCTCATCCAAACCCGGCGGGATCGGGGGGAGCTGGGACATGTATGAAGTCCCCATTGTGCCGATCCTCGATTTCAACAGCGACGGAATTGTTGATGTGAAAGACATTGTGATCATAACTGAGCACTGGGGCGAAAACTACTCCTTGTGTGATATTGGCCCGACACCTCTGGGCGACGGCATCGTTGACATTCAGGATTTGGTGGTCCTTACGGAGCACATAGAACCAATAGACCGCACGCTCATAGCACACTGGGCACTAGACGAAGCCGAAGGCATCGTAGCCAGTGATAGTGTCGGCAATAACGACGGCTATGTCATGGGTGACCCCGTTTGGGCGCCTGATGGCGGCCAGGTGGATGGTGCGATTTATTTGGATGGGATAGACGATGTTATCATCGCCGGCCCTGTCTTGAATCCGTCACACGGGCCATTCAGTGTTTTTGCCTGGATCATATGCGTTGCTCCGGGACAAGCTGTTATATCCCAACAAGGTGGCGCAAATTGGCTGAGCACGAATCCGTTGGAAGGTTACTTGATGACCGAAGTCAAAGGTCCGGGCCGATCCAGCGGTCCCTTGCTGTCCGAAACAGTTATCACCGATGGGCAATGGCAC
>JBARRE010000118.1:0-47772 GCA_049644065.1 Sedimentisphaerales bacterium
CAGGGTGCTCGACAGGATGTTGTTGTACGAACGACGAATCGAGAACAGCCTGCACAAGACGATAAACAGGCTTAAAACGCAACAAATGATTCGGGTAATACAACAGGCCGATGCCCGCAAGCAGGAATCCGCTCAGGCCTCCCCATCCCTAAGGGATGAGGCTGCCACCCGGTACCAGTCGGCAGGGAAAAAGGGCGATTTGAAAAAACAAAGCCAATTTACAACAGTCCAGGATGGCACAAAGTCTATTGAGAAAGAGGATTACGGCAATAAACCGGTCTGCGGAATCGAAGAAAACAAAGCCAATCAAAGCCAATTTGACGTTCCCGAATTGACAAAAGGAGCGGAAAAAAGAAAAAAATCGCTTGAAGCGGTTAATTCATTAACCGGGTGAAGCGAAAATAATTGCTGATACTACAATAATATCGGGGGAAAAGGCTATTCCTGAAACTGAGAATCTGAAACCGGTTCTTTCTCGTACATGAAAATAAACCGATATGGGAAGATGTGTATCATTATAATAACTGTATTTTAAATATATTATAAGTCTTATGTTGGCATGGCTTTATGGAAGAGTCTGGGTGTTCTCGTGGTTATTTTCAATGTATTGGCACATTGTTTGCTATTTTACTAATGGTGCTTTGTTTGCGCTTTTTTAAGGGTAGCTTAAGGAAAACAAAACAATAAGTAGTAACATTTTGTTCGGCGTGATTGGCTTGGAAAGGAGGTGGTGCTCCCCGGGATTATGCTGACAAGATTTGGCTTAACATGTTGATATTTCTCATGTTACAGCCAACACATAATGAGATTTGTGCACAAATTAGTTAGTAGTAAAGAAGAACAATGTAAAGGAGAAAATGATGCAAAAACGAACAAGCTTAATGGCTGTAGTGTTCGCTCTTGTCGTCCTGTTGGTGAGCACCTCCGGCGTGTTTGCTCAAGTGCAATTAAACCATTTTGATGTTTTAGCCCCACCTGAGTCTTGTGTAACTTGTCATAGCGAAGCTGGCGCTGAACATCAGGCCGTTTACGATGATTATGCGGATACCAGCGCTTTTGAAGTTACGATTGATAGTGTTGCGAGTGTCGATAACGGGGATGGAACCTATGACGTAACTATGACGTTCACCATTATGAAAGATGGCCTGCCGTATATCGATGCGGATGAACTTCCGTCTCTGGATCAAATGAGAGCTTATGCGGTGGCTTACGACAGCGCGACTGGACAGTTTGATAACGATCATCGATTATCAAATAGAGGCGCAGGAGTAATCGCCTTGGGTGGCGGTCAATACTCTGTGACTTCTGCAATGGATTTTGCGCCTGAATCTACCAATGCTCAAGTATATATATATATTGGCAAGGACCCACTTGACACTGAGGGTATGACGTTGTACTCAGACGTATACAACGTGGGTATGGCCTTTGGTGATACGGGTACCTATGAATCCGCTGCCAAGGTAGAGGGTTGTGAAAAATGCCACGGTACGCCTTATATGAAGCATGGCTACAGGGCAGCTGCGGTTCCTGGCCTGTCTGATTTTGCCGCTTGTAAGGTTTGCCATTACGATACGCGTAACGGCGGCCATGAAGACTGGCAGATCTTAGTTGATAATCCTGCACGGTATGCTGAGATACATGCAGGTGCTGAATTGACGGCTGAGGAAGAAGCCCAGTACGCATATACAGCCAATGTCATGAATGACGTGCATATGTCGCATGCCATGGAATTCCCCTATCCTCAGTCTATGTCAACCTGCGCGACATGCCACGAAGGCAAACTTGATCTCATATTGACGGATGCCAACTTCAAAGTGGAGACCTGCAAGAGCTGTCACCCTGTGAATGGACCAGAGGATGGAACCGGAGCCAACAGGGCACCGGCGCTGGCAACCCTACCGCCTCATGGCCTCGACGTTGGCAAGTGCAGTAACTGCCATTCCAGCGGCAGTATTGCTCAACCATTCAGTGAAATTCACACCGGTTATGACAAGGTAATCTATGCTGATGCTGCTGGAACCAGGTATTCTGAAATCTTTACCGTCTCCATTGATGCAGCATCTCTAACTGATAACGTGCTTACAATCGAATTCAGCGCGGTTGGGGATCCAAACCTTGCAGGGTTAGCTGTAAGGGATATTGTACCAACCGTTCTGGTCGGATTGTATGGCTATGACACCAAGGATTACCTCGCTGGTCCGCACCGCCGTACAATAGACGGCGATAGAGATTTGGAATCTCCCGTTGGTCTTCCAGATGCAGGTCATCCGCGTATAACGACCATATCGGCACCAGGCAGCGGCGGTGGAACCGGAGGCGGCGGCGGAACCGGAGGCAGCGGCAGTTGGGTAGTTACGGCAGACTTGTCAACCTGGGCTGACAAGATCGCTGATGGCACAGTTAAGAGAGCAGAAATTGCTGTCGAGCCGGCTTTGGACAATGCTGATGGTGATGAGGTTGCAATCAATGCTGTTTCCAGAACCTTTGACCTCGGTGCCAATGCTTTTGATGATGACTTCTACAGTGATATCGTAGATGTTGAGAATGGATGTAACACCTGCCATGATGCGCTTGCAACAACCTTCCATTCGCCGAAGAGAGGTGGAAGTATCGCTGTCTGCAGGATGTGTCACATGTCGCTTGATGATGGTTCTCATATAGAAATGCAGTCAAGGGCGATCGAGAGCTATGTCCATGCTATCCACTCGTTCCAGGCTTTTGATATTGGCGATGTCAATTTTGCCGATCCGGTAGAAGCGGTACATTATGATCTCCATGTCGAGCATGTATACCCCAATTTCACAATTAAAAATTGTGTATCCTGCCACAATGAAGGTACCTATGAAGTGCCGGATCAGTCCAAGTCGTTAACTGGCCGACTTTCGAAGGCTGATGAAGTTGCGACCTGGGACAGAAACATCGGTGCTGTACCGAGCTATGTCACCGGTCCTGCTTCAAGAGCCTGTGGTGCATGTCACAGAGCTAACTTGATCAAGGAAGATGATGCTGGTAGGCTTGCAGCATTTAACCAGCATACGAAAGATGGTGGTTATCTTATCGCAGTCGAGGAAGAGGAAGCCGAGGGCGTTCTCGCGACAGTAATTGAGACAATCATGTCAATTTTTAAGTAAGGGAGAATGCGAGGTGGGCTTCGGCCCACCTCAGTCGAAGCGCTGCAGTAAGCTGCTTAGCATTGAAAACTTAGATAAGTAGTCAAACTGGGACTGCCCCAAAGGTGGTCCCAGTTTTTCTTGGAAAAAACCGAGTACAGTGGGGCTAACGATCCTCACAAAATTCGTAAAGGCAGAGCAGACTTCGACGGTGATACTAAGGAAGGCAAAATTTGCGCTTCGTCAATACTCTTGCGGAGAATGCGTTTTGCTATGACACTCGAGATAACATCGGCCGTGAAATACTCCGGTGTCCTCGAATTCCAACCGTCCGGTCGCAGGATCCTGGCGCACAATGGTTGTGTCGAAATTTATCAAGTGACTGTTGTTCGAGCGTGTGCCCTGGACGGCACTTATGCCGTGAGCATCGTGACATGCCGAGCAGGGAATTTGCTTCTGCAGGTGTTCGGTATGCTTAGTAAAGCTTTCATTGTTTAGAATGCTGTTTCGGCTGTGACATGTATAGCAAAGCTGATACGAATAATTGCTCTCTTGTGTATAATCGGATGTCTCGTACCGATAGGCGAGAAGATTCGGATAATTGGAGCCGTGGGGGCCTTTAGCGCCTGAAGCACTGTCTGAATTGTGGCAATCCGTGCAGTATATCATGGTCGCCACTGTCATTGGTGGTTTTAAGCTGGGAACGTTGCGGTTCACGCCGGGCGCCACAACAGGATGAAATGAGAAGGCGGATGGGTCGAATTCCAGACGGGTATTCGTTTGGGTTATTTGTCTGGTTATCGTAGATTGAGGTCTGTTCGGATTATCCGCGTGACATTTGAAGCAGACTTCATATTCGTACTGAGCTCTTTCGGTGCTGCCCCCGGAGGCTGTCACGCCGGAGACTCCGACCATCTGGCTATGCACGACAGGGGCCTTTGCAAGCGTATTTTGCACGGCATGCGGATTGTGACAATCGACACACTCGACGTGTCTGATTGATGCCGACGGCGATTCTTTCAGATCGTGAATGCCCTCGTATCGACCTACATCGTGCCTGCTGAACTTTGACATCTCGGATTTCAAATTGGTCTTCGCTACTGAGCCATCGTGGCAGTTCAGGCAGTTGTCCTCTAATCTTATGAAATGAAGCAGCCGTTCATGTCCGCCGGCGGAATGTGGTCTGTGACAACTTACACAACTGTTCTCTGCAACTGTGTCATACTCATTGCTTTGTAGATATGAATCATTTGCGACAGAAGCCAAAGCCGTTGAATTCGCGTGCGATGAAAGTCTCCATCCGGATAAATCATGACACGCCATACACATTCTTGAGAGGCGATTGGGCATTACCAGGAAGTTGCCGTACCGGTTATCATGCGGGTCATGACAAGTCGTGCATTGTAGTTCGCTTAATCTGTCAAGCTTAAGCTGCTCCGGCAATGTCGAAGGCGGGCGTATCTGCACGTCTTCCGTTGACAGGGCCGTAGAGTAAACAAAACTGATTGGGTGGTCGTCCGAGAGATCGGTGCCGATGTTTGCTGCGCCAGGAGTTATATAAGCGCCGCCGGAAAAGCCGCCCCGTATCGATTCGGTCAGGGCTACGGTCCCATCATGACAACTGAGACATAGTTTGCTCGAACCGGTAGGTTGGCCAACATTGGCTTCCAGCGAGGAGCTTTGGTAGATGTTGTAAACAGCCGAGGAAAGCTCGTGACTCCAGAGCGGAGTTCCTGCTAAAGCTCCGTGTGGAGTATGGCAGAAGCTACAGGCACTTCTCCCGGCGACGGCGGACAAGTCGTGCGGCGAACCCTCAATCTGAGCTAAGGTCGCTGGATTTGCAAATGCGAAAACCAAGAGCAGCACTATTAATTTAGTCAATCTGAGTTTCATTTGTCACATCACTCCACGAGTTCAAACACCTGGATTCGTTTATTGAATGAGTCGGCAACGTAAATTCTGTTTCGATTATCGATGAAGATGCCTGCCGGCAACCAGAACTGCCCGGCCTGTGTTCCTTCCTGCCCGAAGGCCAAAAGTATCCGGCCCTGCTGGTCGAATACCTGCACATTTTCAAACTGTCTGTCTGTAACATAGATGTTGCCGAAACCATCCGTGGCAACGCCGCACGGATGGGCAAAGTTACCCGGCCGGTCTCCCTGCTGGCCGAACATTTGGAGGAACCTGTGTTCACGTGAAAATACCTGAATCCTGTAATTTAATGTGTCACTGACATACAATCTGCCGCTTTTATCCACCCACAAGTGTGTTGGAAAGTTGAACCTTCCGGACCCCATACCTCTGGATCCGATTTGTTCGATGAACTTACCGCCTCTTGTAAATACCTCGATAGTATGGCCGACCGTATCTGCCACATACACTATCTCATCTTCCTGCGAATAGGCAATGCCGGACGGCCTTGTGAAGTGTTCACGTCCAAAAGAGAATATGAATTTTCCCTTTTTGTCAAAAACACACACTTTACGAAGTATGCTATCGACAACATAGATCCTATTGCCTACTATTGTCAAACCGACCGGCTTGAGCAGTTTCTCCTGGCCAGCCAAGTCGGCGAATTGTTTATATGTGCGTTTGTTCAGATCGAAGACATGCACTGCCGCACCTGCGCTATCAGTAACAAACAATCTATCGCTCTGGTCAATAGCGACGGCGGAAGGGGCAACAAGAACACCGATTTTACTTTTGCCAAAGAGCAACTCACCCAAGCCCTGTGTCCACGATACTTTTGCTTTCAAGTCGGCTTCTGTCGATATCACTCCAAGATAAATTATACGAGGCTTCTCCGGGGGGGCAGGCCAGGCAAGCTGTACATCAGGCCGTAAGGATAACTCGTCACGGTTACTACCACATCCATGGCAGAATGACAACAGTACAAGCGACCAAACGTATAATAACATAAAGACGAGATATTCTTTAGAGTATCTTTTTTTTGCTGCCATTTAACATTCCCTTGTACTGATTAGAAAAAGCGTTTTAGCTGAAAATATAGAAGACTGCTATCGATTTCATCGTTTCTGCGATCGAGTACGTTAAACTCGACGCCTACGAGTATACTCAGTTGACGAAAATTATACTTTAATTCAGAGCTAATTTGAAATCCTCTTGTTATGCCGAACCTTGTGTCGTCTTCATCCCGATAGTCGGCACGGGCTGAAATACTGTACTCGTTAGTCAATCTACTGATAAACTCAGCACCACTTTTAAAGAGTACAACATCCCGCTCATCCGGTTCACTAAAATCAAGCCAGTGATTTATGACTCTCATACTAACGCTTGTATTGCTGTTTACAGGCCAACTGTATCTGCCTTGTATTTTCTTGCTCGTTGAGGGAATCTGAGTCGAGTCCTCTTTGCTGTACTCGGCCTGTAAGAAGAGGCCTTTATAAAGATAATCTGTGCCTACTGTATTGACTGTGTACTCATCGGGAGTAATTTCCATGATCTTCGCGCTGACATCTTCCTCTTGCCGTCGATGGGCATAATACAAAGACATACCATTTTTAAACCGCTCCCTGATGGTAAAGTTCTGACGAAGTGTATCTTCCTGCCTGTCCGGCTCGATGAGGACTGTATAATCTACTAAAATTTCCTGATCATTGCTAATGTTGGGAAGTGTGGTTCCCGGAATTATAATTTCTAACTGCACCTGTCTGTTGATTTCTTCGATGGTGTAATCGTCACCCAGGGTATATGTGTATAATCCGGTGCTGTCTGTCACCACAATGCTCGATATGTTAATGTTTGTTCTGTTCAAGGTTACAGGTAGCGGATCATTAACAGTATGTGATTCGTCCGTCACGATTCCTCCACTGGTGCCTGATTGTTTGTTCAAACTTGCCGTATATGTGCTTAGCAATATCCCCCAGGGATTCTTTTTTTGGTAATTAAAAGCAAGAATACCGCCATATTGCTCAAAATCTCCTTGGATGTCAAAGTAGGTTTTTGGCGGGATGTAGTCTTTTGATGTAAAGTCAGTTCTTGACGCAAAAATGTTTGCTGTTGTAACAAGGCTTTCATATAACCTGTGCTCGAAGCCGGCTTGGCCGCGAACCTCTTTATTCCTGTCTGCATCTCGTTTGGAGTCTGTGAGCCGCAGTTCATAATTGGTCAGGAAATCGTCGAAGTGCTGCAGTCTTAAGCGTTCATCCAACTGAATATTTTCGAAGTCAAATGAGCCGGATTGATCGACATAGTTAAAAAATGAATCGAGCCTGTGTTGTTCGTCGCCGCCGAATATCAAATCGTGCAACATTGTGTACCGATCAGTATCTGTTTCTATTGATGCACCCACGCTTCGTTGCGAGACCAACGTTCTGTCGATGTCAATACTCAGGTGCGATAATTCACCAAAATCATGATTGACAGAATATCTGAATCGCTCATCATCTCTTTCGAAAAAGTCTCTTTCGAGGGACGATAGTCCATCCTGGGCGGTTTCGCTGGCAGTGTACTGGAATATCATCGGCCAATCCCTGGACCTCAGCGAAAGCGACGCTCCCCTGTTATGTCTTTCAGTTCTCAAAGACCCCAAAAACTGCCGGGGGATCAGTTCCTCCGACTTGCTCGCATAAAAGGTCGTTGGATATGATTTTCCTCTCAAGAATTGAGTAAATATGCTGTAATCATTAAGTGATTCACCGTGCCTGTCGGACTCTTCATCCGAGTTTATGCTTTGCTGGGCAAGGCCAAAACCAAGAATGGCGTTGTAAAACAGAAGGTCCGGATGATATATGTCGCCTTCAGTTTTGAGCCTTACTCTTTCCTCAAATACTGTCGTTTCGCTCTTGCGTTTATTTTCACTTGTTCCCTGTTCGTCGGTACGATTCTCAGCGACAAATTCCAGCTCACCACGAATTCCTTCGTGTCTTATAAAAGGTTTTTGTTTGCCGCCAACATTGACATTGCAGCCGGCAAGAGCAACCGCACTTAAGGTGCAAAATGCAAAAGCCCAGCGGATTCTTCCGGCAAGTATCCGCTTGTTAGATTCGAGTATTGTCTCATTATACGGCTGCTTCTGCAATGTTCTCGGTTCCTTCACTCAAATTGCTTTGGTTATTTCGATGTTTTATTCCTGGCCAGGGAATTATCTATATCCGATATGTAACCTCGGATTGTCTTTGCCATCGATTCCGGGATTAAGCCGCCATTGAGAATTTTAACAAAACCCTCTCGGGCTTTTAAGAGTTGGCCGGTCCGGTAGAAGGCCATGCTGCTGTAATAGAGTTCAGCAATTTCTCTTGCCTGTTTGTCAGACTGGTTGTTATTCTCAAGCTGCTGTTCGTTCCTGTTTATAACGGAGTCGATCATTCCGAGTACGCGTACGATTTGTGCTCTCTCTTCGGCAGTGAAAGATCTACTGTCTTTGAACTTTCCAAGATATGCTCCGGCTTGCTGCAGCTCGCCCAGCTCGATTAATCTGCTGGTTTCCCGGAACACCTCAGATAAACTCTTGCTCTCGGGTAAAGTGCCAGATGCTGTTGGTCCTTGCTTGGGATAAATTTGTTCTTCCGGATCCTTCGCGGACTTAATATATTCTTGCGATGTTGCTTTGGCCACGTTTGCCCGGCCAAATCCATCGTTTGTCTCGGATGAGCTACCTTTTAAAAGCGCTTTGGCAGAACTTGCGTGAGCGTTGTGGCAGTCAGTACATGCAGATAATTGTTTTGGTAAATGTGCAGCTATTAATTCGATCGTGTCAATGTCATGGCATTGGTAGCAAAGTCCCGGTTCCGGTGCTATTAGCAGATGTTCGATTTTGCTTTTATGTGGATTGTGGCAAAACAGGCACTGGCCAACCGCCACAGGCCCGTGAACAAATGATGCTGATGCAGTATAGTTAGTGTGACAATCGTAGCATAATTTTGGCACCGGGGCGGTTAAATACGTTTGGGAAGAAAAACTCCGTTGTTTGCGTTTGCCGTGACAAATGCTGCAGTCCTTGCGCGGCTCGTGTACATACCAGACCGGTGCCTGACCCATCTGTGCAAGCTCAGGAGAGTTTGGATCGAAAGATTCTCCCTGGAGGCCTTCCGGTCCCAGGGGTGGAACACCGTCAAATAAGAAGGTTAGAGCCTCATGGCGATCAACATCATCGCAGCTTACAAAAAATATGCCAAAAAAGACGAGCAGCATTAACCCGACTGATGCAGGTCTAATGCGAAATTTCATGATGTAACGATTTTTAGAACCACACATAACTATTAAATACAGAAGCTTAAAATATCTCTTGCCATCAGGCCTTCAAACTTAGCTTATATCATCTCACTATCTAATTTTATCAAGGCCCGCTACTTTGTCTCTTGATCAAAGTTTTGTTGATATCCGCTAAGTAGTTTTCTATTGTCTTTGCCATTGCCGGCGGAATTAGGCCGCTTCTCAAGACCCTTGTCAAACCCTCCCGGGCTTTCTCGAGCTGACCGGTACGGTAAAATGCCATACTGCTGTAATATAGCTCTGCAATTCCCTGCTTGTGTTCATCCGTTGTCAGAACACTGTTGATATCTGTTAGGTAGCCTTGAATCATTTGTGCCGTTTGTGCAGGAAGCAGGCCGCTCTTCAAAACTTCGAGGAAACCATCTCGTGCTTGTTCAAGTTGACCGGCTTTATACAAGGCTATGCTTCTGTGATAGAGGTCAGCGGTTTTTCTCTGCGGCTCCCACTGTTGAGTGTCCGTTTTCTGAGGCTCGGGCGACTTCAATGCCGGAGCTTGAATAAGCTGTTGTTGTTGCTCAGGCTTGGGCTCAAACTTCTGAACAAACTCTTCCGGTTTGTCTATTACCTTGCCATTCGAAGGGAAACTGCCAAAGCCGTATACACTGACCTTGTTCGGGCCGTATTGATTTGTGACTAAAACTAAAAATTCTATATTCGCGCCTTCTACGGCGTATTGTTTGAAAAATTCTATGTTGTCGTAGTCCAGAACAATCTTCGTGGGCAGATTCATCATTCCCGGTTTATTGCCGGGCAGACCGAAAAACAATAGGAGCTGGGCTTGCTCATTATATATTTTTGCAACTTCCGTCCCTGCGTCAACAATCCATATCCTATCTTCTTTATCTATGGCGATGCCCTTAGGCCTGGCGAACTCATCTATGTTCCTGCCCAATCTGCCGATAGTTCGTCTGAATGCTCCGGATCTGTCAAACTGTGTTATGCGTGCTCCGGCTTTGTCCGTAACATAAATGTTGCCCTGTCGATCAAGAGCCAGATCGCTAATGAGGGAGAATTCACCATTTTTCAACACCGCCAGAGGTTCTTCCTGTCCTTGTCCCTTACCTGTCTGTCCCAGGCGTGCTATCTCTCTGCCGGTAGCCTTGTCCATGACAACAATCCGGTTACTGGCAAAGTCAGTCACGTAGCATAGCGAACCACGAACAACGACATCGATGGGATTAATCTTTGAATCCTTCCCCAGCATGGCACTAATGTTGTTGTCCCTATCAAATACAAATACGATGCCGGCCGTAGGATCAGCTATGTATTTCGTACCATCATCATCGATATAAATATTAACCGGATTCATCAAACGCCGGTCTTTTGTCAGATAACCAAACGTGTGATTCCTGAGATCAAGTACCTCCACCATTCTCTTGCCGACATCACATACATACAATTTGCCTTCGAATATCGCTACTCCGTACGGCGTCCTGATACCTTCTGCCTGTTCAGGTTCACCAAGTATGAACGTTTCGAAAGCACTTGTCTTAACTGCCCCGAGCTCCTCAGGTCCGGAGAAGGACTTGAGGAATTGTAGGCGCGGCGTCTCCGGGGCAGGAGGAAAGAAAACAGGCTTTGACTCCTGCTCCTGGATGTTAGCAGACCTGCACCCTGAAAAAAGGCACATCGCCCAGATAGCGGTTATATATGCTAACCTGTTAATTAATACAGATTTGTGCATTCTCATGACCCTTATTTCGGCAATTTTCGAGGGGCAGGACAAACAAAGTGTACGTCTTTTTGACCGATAGGAACTTTTTTGTCTTCGCCGAGTACGTCAATCTTAAAAGTGCTTAGGATTGTATTTATAGATTTGAAAAGGCTACTTTCATTCTCCTGTTCTCAGCCGGTCTATAACTTTAGATACTTGGCATCAATCTTCATGGCTAATATGCCTGAAACAGTGGTTTCGAGGAAGGTATTGTAGCGAATACGTGAAGCCTTATGTCAAGCGCATTTAAGCACCTGACATAAGACATATGAAAGCCTGAATATCTTCGGACGTTATCCCTGCTCATGTCATATGGACAGCAGGCTTTTGAGTATCAGTTGAAACGCCGATATCACACAGCTTCACACCTGATTATTTCATGTGACACATGCGGCACAGTTCGGGCCCATGCTGGCTGCCGTAATCGTAGCCCCGCAACAGGCTATCACCGATGCCGGATGTATGAACGTCATGGCAACTGCCGCACTGGATCTTACTCTCCGGATCGAGCAGATCTTCCAGGATTGTTCCTCCAAGCGTGCTTGCTTCTGAAGGATCTTTCAGAGCTCCATCCTGGGTAGCCAGGGCGGAATCGTACACGAAAGAGATTGGGTGTGAACTTGCCAGTTCATCAGAACCAAAGCTGTGGTCCGGATTCATCCATGCGAAATTGGGATTGGCACCATCGTGGCAACTCAGGCATAGTTTGGAATTGCCGCTGGGCTGGCCGTCTGCAGTGCCCTGGAATGTATCGCTGGAATACATCACAAATGTTATAGTTGTTTCGTTGCCGTTCCACAAGGGTACGCCCGGTAACGCTTCTGCGTTGTGCGGCGTGTGACATCCATTGCAGCCAAACAAGTCCGAATGTGCCAATGCCATTACGACCGCCGGTGTTAACAAACCGACAAGGACCACCAGTAAACGTAGTTTCAAAAAATTCTTATTCATAACCTCTTCTCCAATTTCGACCTAATGGCTCATTTTACTCATCATGAGCGGTAAGCAAAATCTCTATAGTAACAAACGGTTAATTCATTTCTTCGGGACCATGAAATATGCTAACGCAAACATACCTCCAAACTCATCAACCGGCCGTATCCATTATAATCAATTTCCGTGCGTAATTCAAGATTTATGACTGGTCAGAAAAAAGTTTTTTCCTCAGTCAGGTCATCAATTCCAGGATCCTCTTTCTATGCGCCTGAAGCCCATTGCCCTGGCCCATCATTCTCATTTACGAGAATAAGGGATGGTAAAATTACTATCGATGAGAAAATTTACTGCTCGCGACTAATCAAAAATAAGCGTTAAGGCTTTGTAGTATGTCTCCATTGCTTTATCATTCTGCTGCCTGGTCCGATAAATCTTTCCGAGTTCAAATAAAGCACGTGCGGATTTGGGATCGAGTGTTGTTGCCTCAAGAAGAAGTTTTTCAGCCGCGTCGAGTTCGCCCATTTGACGTTTTGCCCAGCCGGATATCAATAACAGTCTTGCTTTATCGAGACGGCTGGTGACACTCAGCGATTCTGTTATATCTAAAGCTGCTTTACTGCGGCCGGCTCTGCAGAAAAGCTCACCGAGCTCCAAAGCTGCTTCGGGGGAATTAGGATCGAGTTCCCTGGCTTTTTGGATTTCCGCAACAGCCGATTCAAGGCGGCCTTTTTGCTCGAGTATTTTTGCCATTTGCAGATGCCTTTTGAGACGGGCGGTAATCGTGTCATTGGCGACAGTCTTGACGCGACCTGCGTCTTCCGGGGCCTTTTTCTGAGCAAGGCCGAGTGCCTGGTTCACATAAGCCCGGACCACCGGGGCAAAGTCGTATCCATGTCCCGCTTTTATACAAAGGACCTTATCATTTGTATCGGAGACGACAACAGTGGGAACAGCGATGATTCCAAACTTGCCCCAAAGCTTGTACTCCGAATCCAACAGGACATGGACATTTTTTGCCGGGCCTTTTTTACTTGAAGGAAAATCTAAACCGTTAGGATCATTGACTGCGAAAACGGTCTCCAGACGTTCTGTATTTGTCCCGAGTTGACGGATAATCTCTTGAACGTCCTCTACGGCTCGGGCCGAGCGTTTATGCCCGGGGGACAAGAACACTACTATTAGAGCTTTGCTCTGGTTGTGCTTGTAGGTAAACACCTGTCCGGTTATGGTAGTGCCGGAGAATTCCGTCATTATATCGCCGACGGCAAACGTGTGCCGGTCAGCTTGTGCTGTAATGCACCATAGAGATTGTGCTATTACCAGCACATAGACCGCATAAGTGGCAATTCTACTTCTGACTCCCATTGTTGTCCCTTTCAACCATCTCTTTCCTACTCGGCAGGCCAGGAAGGATAATCGACGGGATCCTTCCTATCGTAATCTTTCGGCAGGTGACAACCAGGTGCGCAGGAGCCGCCTGTCTGCTTTTTAGTAAATCCAATCGGTAGTGACCAGGTCCCAAATGTAACACTCTTACGAATGTGCTTGGGCAAGTTGCTGGCGTGTGTCGCATGGCATGAACGACATGTTCGGCCTCTCCGCTCCTTATTGACATGCAAATAGTGTAGATTCAAGCCGCCGTTCCTGAAATCGGTCAGGTCGGATGTTTCTTTTGTCATGACCAGGTCTTCGGAGTGACAGGCGAAGCAAAGTTCGTAATTCTCCTTGCGGAAGGGCGCATAAAACTGGGAGGGGTACTCCTTTGCCAAAAGGCGGAAATGCTCGCTGCCGTGTGTGACATGGCATCCGCTGCAGTCGTTTTCCGCAACGGGACCGTGTAGAAATTCCTTGCCTTCAAGTTCATCGCTAAAGGCAGGCAGAACCTCGTCTTGGCCCAGATCGTGCGGCTTGTCATGGCAGGTCAGGCAAAGGCTTTTCGCATCCTTTTGCAGCAGAAACTTCACTGTCGAGGCATGCGGAGTATGACATTGCATGCAGCCGTCGATATCGCCCACGATGCTGTGCTGGTACGTGGAGTTTTCAGCGATTTTCTGGATATCCTTATGACAAGTGTAGCATAGAAAGGGCGCGAGGTTCTTGACCATCTTTGAGTTGCCCGCTCCGTGCGGATCATGACAGCCGATACAGTCGCTTTTTACAGGCTCGTGTACAAAATCGTATGTCTTCAACTCGTTTTTCATGATGACATGGCAAGAGAAACAAAGCTCCGCTTGCTCAGCAACCAATAAGTCTTTATGGTCAGAGCTGTGCATCTCGTGACAGACAGTACATTCGCCGACGGCTGTCGGCCCATGCAGAAACGAGAGTCCTTCTGTAATTTTATGGCAGTTGTCGCAAAGAGCGGCGACCGTTTTTTCTTGAATCAGGAATTTGTTATCACTGCTGTGCGGGTCATGGCATTGCATGCAATCGCCTGTCTTCAGAGGTTCGTGAACGATCTTCTTGGCGGCTTGCTCCAAATGGCAGTATTCGCAAAGGTCTCTGCCTTTCCGCTCGAACTGCCAGGTGTGCTCTTCAGGTTTCAGTGGTTTGTGGCACGAAGTGCAGTCGCCGAGGCTGACTGGGCCGTGGACGTGTGCTTTTTGGCCGTACTCCGCATGACATTCTTCTGTAACGCATGTCTTTTGCAGCGAAGTCGGTTTTTCCACCGCGAAGCCGTTTGAGATTAATACACAGATTAACAAAACTGCCGACTTATAAACTCTGTCTAACATTATGACACCCTCTCATACTCACTAATGCTCATAATACACTCGTGTTAATAGGTTGACTTCTTATAAAAGTTTCGTACATATATCAGTTCAACGGTCTACCTTGAAGACGCCTGCGTGCGTCTGTAAAGCAGTACTAACATTCCGGACTTTATTCTATAATGGATGGGCTTGTTTAACTCTAAAACGGCCTGGTGATTTGTGCTGTTTTGCTTAATCGTTGCAATAACAGCAGGGCGCAACAGCCTCTCAGATCCATTTGTATACTCGGTCTTAATAATTGCCCCGTCCATAACCTTTTCAACGCTGAAAGAGTATTCCATGTCTGCAAAAGGATAAGGGCGGCCAAGGACGGTCCTTTCTGCACGTTTCTTACCTTTTTTAGACATAAGTAACCACGGCTTAGTTCCGCTTGCTACGACAAGAATGTGTTTTCCTTCAGCCCCGCGAAGGTCAAAATCACTGAATCTCATACGCAAGGGAAGTTTTGTTTCTTCGTGCGGAGATGACGGAAATTTTGCCCAAAGCCATTGCTCGATTGTTTTTTTCCCGTCGTCAATGGCAACTTTAACAGCAGGATTGACCGGCTTTTGCGATTGACTGACTACCTTCTTTGTCTCAGTATCAATCGAATAATGCGGCAGATATTCTACGATCGTTACTCTGTATTTAGACCTTGGTATACTTATTGTTTCTGCAATTTTAGCTACGCACTCGAACGGCTGGCTACCGTCCTCAGGTAAGATCGAAAGAATGCCGACCGCTCTGGAATGTGTAAGTCCTCGCATCAGCTTCTCAACGCCATTAGTATCATGGAGCCTTCTTATCGTAACACCTCCGATGCTGGAAGATATAGATTGCCTCGCAGGATCACCCGAATGGAGCCACATCTCTTGCTTCATATTCTTGCCATTGATTAATAATTTTGCGGCAATTCCTCCGCTGGGATGCTTGACCACATTCGTTTCCCACTTCAGATCGGGGACATAATCTTCAAGCCTGATCTCGATGGGCGTACCCTTTATCGGCAGGACAGTGTCAAGCTTTTGAGGCTGGGTCTCATCGGAAACAATCAGCGGGAAACGCAGCCCTTCTCCGTCCAGGCGCATCTTGATGACAATTTCCCATGGTCCTCCAAGAAATGAGTGGTGCGGTCCTGCGGGGGCAGCCAGCGCCCGATCGACCAAAGTTAGGTTTGCAAATGCTGCTGTGGCGACAATACCCACGACAGCATTCCTAACAAATTTTTTATGTGCCATTGATCCCATATCTGCAACTTACACTATCTTGCTCCACTGACTATTTCATCTGCTCGGAGAAGCATTGCTTCGGTGTATTTGAAATTATGAACTCCCCAGCTTCCATCTGCTAATACTGATTCGAGAATCGATTGGGCTTGTTCAATGCTCTGGTTTAACCGCGAGGCTGTTTGTCCGCTTGTTGTATTCCGAGCCCTGCTCTTGAGTTGATCCAGCTTGCGGCTGACTTGTTCGTGCATTGCTTTAATCTTATCCTGCCAGAAAGGTATATACTGTTGACCGGTTCCTTCCTCGTGGCACTTGTCGCAGGCATGAGGTACGGCTTTGGCAACTGTTCCGTGACTATCCAGGACGCCGGATTTTTGTGCCACCCGCTCGATATGACATCCGGTGCATTCCACGTGTGTGAGAAACATCGGGCTGAGAACCCGATCCGTCTGCTGGGTCTGCATCGGATGCTGGGTTGAGTAGATAGTACGCTGGATCTGGTGAGTATCACTGTGACAGTTCTGACAATCCATCATGACCGAAATGGATGCCACTTCCGTCTGGCCATGTGACACTTGTCCGTGGCACGCGAAACACTCGACCTTTTCATGATTCGTGTGGGTTTTATGCAGTTCCACGCTGTCGGCATGCTGTTCCTTGCTGAAACTGTGGCAATTCAAGCACACGTTATCGTTTACCTTGCTTGTCTTGTGAATATCTTTTTTGTGACACGAATCTTCACAGCTTGCTTTGTAGGAAACAAACTCGGTATGGTTAATTGTTACCAGGCCTCGCTTAATGATCCTGTCGGGCACCTCGTGGCAATCTGTACAGCTCGTCTTAATCGCACTGCTGTCGGCCTCGCTGCCCTTGAGGAAGTGGCAGGTATAGCAGGCATCTTTGTTAACGGTGAAGTGCTGGTTTCCTTCGAAGTGGTTGTGGCAAGTGCCGCATGAAATTTTTATCCCATGGACGTCTTTGTCGATGTGATTTTCGTGGGTGAATTTGATGCCGGCGTAGTCGATTTCCGTTGAGACAAGCTCTTCATTGCTATGACACTCGGACCTCAGGCAGGAAGCGTCCTGAACGGTGGCATTTGGCTTTGTGCCAACCCGGCCAACTATGCAATCGACCGCCTGGGCCAGCCCGTTAATTTTCCCTTTTACGTAACCGGTAAAGCCCGGCTGTAAATGACAGTCAAGGCAGTTGACCTTCGAGTGTTCGGAACGTTTCCAACTGTCATAATGGTCATTCATGATGTGGCAGGAATTGCAAAAGCCCGGTTGTCCTGTAACAACAATTGCCCCTGCGGCAAAAAAGGATGCGCATAAAACAAGAAGTAATATCTTTACTGGCCACTTCATTTGCCAGAAGATATTCCATCCGAATACAAATATCGCTTTGATATAATTCACTGTTCCACGTCTTAACTTAACAATAAATTAAATTCATGCTCTTCTTTAAGAACTTCATTTATTTGTGAGTGCCGTCGTTGCCGACAGCTTTTCAAAATCCAACCAATAGCCTGCTCATATTATATGTGCATTTCAGGCAATTTGTTCACAACACCCTATTGCCTATTAGAACTCGTCATAAAAAATATCATCCGGACGTAAGCCTTTTTCCTCAAGAACTCGGGTGACCGCTTCGATCATTAGAGGTGGGCCGCAAAGAAATGCCTGACGAGGTATGCCGTGCTCTAAATGCTTATCCGCGGCAAGATGAATGAATCCTGTCTCTCCGTCCCATTTTTCTTCGGGCTTCAGTTGGTCGGACAGGGCATAGATTACATGGAAATTCGGATGCTTTCGCTCCAGGTCCTTGAATTGTTCGAGGTAAAAGATATCCTCTGTCGTCCGGCAGCCGAAGAATAACCAGCACGAGCGGTTGGGCCAACGGTCGTAGAGTGTGTAGATGATATTCTTCATAGGCGCCATCCCACAGCCTCCTCCTACACAAATAATCTCAACAGAGGGGTCCTCATTCAGATAAAAATCCCCGTACGGGCCTGTGAAAGCTACCTCATCGTTCACGTTTAAATTGTGCAGATATGTCGAGCCAATGCCACCCGGAACTAACCTGACATCAAGCTCCACGACTGTCGGTTCATAAGCCGGCGAACTAATTGAGTAGGCGCGGAAAACCGGACCGTCGGGGGATGGGGCCTGAATCTGCACATATTGGCCGGGTCGTTGAGAAATTTCCTGAGAATCATCTAATTTCAGTCTGATTTCCTTTATATCATATGTGAGCTGGCGGGTGCTTTCCACAGTAGCATTAAAGAGCTTAACATTAAGGAAATCCTCGGGAATACGAACGTAGATATCTTCCCGTATTTTAACCTGACAGGCCAGCCTGGCACCGGAACGAATTTCCTTTCGTGTTAAGTACGGCGTCTCTGTGGGAAGCAGCGGGCCTCCCCCCGAAGTCACTGTGATTTTGCAGTGTCCACAGGAACCTTTGCCGCCACAAGCGGATGGGATGAAAATCTCGTTGGCGTAAAGGCTCGAAAGCAGCGTCTGTCCGCCCTCGAGCTCAAGCGGCTTTTCGCCGGCATTGATATCGAGTTTGCAGATCCCGTAATTTATCAGGAAGTGTTCAGCAACCATCAGTCCGGCTGCGAGAAGTATTACCAGGCCGGAGAAAGAAAGTACCGAATACAAATAAATCGCAAAACCCATTGAGCACTCCTATTGGATCGATACCATTCCGGCAAAGCCCATAAATGTCATGGCAAGCACGCCGGTGACGATCATTGCTATAGCTACACCCTCAAAGCATTTCGGGACATGGCTGTATCTCATTTTCTGTCTCAAACCGGCTAAAAGCACAATGGCAACAGCCCAGCCGATCCCTGCACCCAGGCCAAAGCCTATAGACTGCATAAAACTGTAGTTGCGAATGATCATGAACAGAGATGCGCCGAGAATTGCGCAGTTTACGGTTATCAAAGGTAAAAATATGCCGAGTGCAAAGTACAGCTTCGGACTGAACCGTTCGACAAACATTTCAACTAATTGTACGAAGGCGGCGATGACCGCTATGAAGACAATAAATTGCAGATGACCGAGACTCAATGGCATCAGGACAAAGTGGTAAATTACGTAATTTATAATTGTTGTCATAATCATCACGAAAATAACGGCGGTGCCCAGTCCCAGTGATGTCTTTATCTGGCCTGAGCACGCGATAAACGAGCACATGCCGAGAAAATTCGTCAGCAGGATATTGTTCGTAAATATCGCCGCGATGAATATCACCCATGCCGATGTCTCACTCATTATTTATTCTCCTCAGGCGCTGGGCCCTTGATAGCATTAAAAATTCCGATCACGATACCGAGAGCAAAAAATGCTCCGGGGGCCAGAATCATTAGCTGGTTGGGAGTATACCATTCACTGAACGCCGGAATCGTACGTCCCATGATCTCTCCGGTACCCAGCAGTTCTCTGAAAAAGCCGATTATCGCCAGTACCACGGCGTAACCAATGCCGTTGGCCAGCCCATCTACAATGGACAGAACCGGCGGATTCTGGAGTGCGAAAGCTTCGGCCCGGCCCATCACGATACAGTTTGTGATAATCAAGCCGACATAGGGGCCGAGTTGTTTCGACATGTCCCAATAGAAGGCTTTGAGAAACTGGTCGAAAAGTATGACGAAGGTAGCGATGATAGCCACTTCCGCGATCATCCGGATTCGATGGGGGGTGCGTTTTCGCAGGAGAGAGACTATCAGGTTTGAGCCGACACAAACGAAGATAAGCGCCGCACCCATTACGAGCGAGTTCTCCAGGCGATTCGTGACCGCCAGAGCCGAACATATCCCCAGCACCTGAATCGCGAGCGGATTGTTTGCCCAGGCGCCCTCTTTCAGAGTGAGCAGCCCCTTGCCTCCACATAGTCCCTTGGGTTCACAGGCTGCACACGCTAACTGTTTATCTGCCATTATTATTACTTCTCCTCAACAATGCTCTTTATGGCCTCGTTGAGCATTTCCTGCACTTTGTCACAGGTCATTGTCGCTCCACTTATGCCGTCGACTTTGTTCGCCGCTGCCTCGCCACCGTTCTTAATGATTATTCCCGGATTTCCGGCTTCATCTCGTATCACCAAGCCCACAAACTTGTCACGAAACGATGGTTTGACGATCTCACCGCCAAGACCAGGTGTCTCTTCCTGTTCGTAAAACGTTATACCCTGAATTTTTGTTATCTTCGGGTCCATAGCCAGGAAGCCTTTGATCGGACCCCACAAACCGGGACCGGCAAAGCGCATCGCGATTGCGCCGTCATTATTAGCCGATGGAGTATAAACATAAGTCGTTATCCCTCCTCGCGTCTCCTCTTGAACATTTTTCTCGTATATCTCCACGAGTTCCTCGGAGGATGCCTCGTCCGGCATAGACACGTTTAACGCCAGCAGGATGTTTTTCACTTCCTCAGCTTCGGCGTTAGCTTTCTTATAAGGAGCCGTAAAACTCGCCGCGAATGTCAGTACCAGTGCACATACCGTACCCAGCGTCGCTGCGTAAAAGAGAGTATATATATTACCCTTCATTTCTAAGCCTCCTGATACGAATCCCAACGACTATTTCATCGAGAATCGGAGCGACAATATTTCCCAGCAGGATGGCAAATGTCACCCCCTCGACGTATCCGGTGAAGTTCCGGATCAGAACAGTAGTCGAGCCGATTATGATGCCGTAGAACCATTTGCCTGTATTTGTTGTCGGGCTTGTCACCGGGTCGGTCGCCATATAAAACGCGCCGAAAAGTAATCCTCCGGCAAACAAATGCCACATCACCGGGGCGAACACGCCGGGTATTGGGTAGGCCACCGTATCGCCTACAATTAAGGCGACTGTCAGAATGACGAATGAACCGAGCATGCTCAAGACTGTTCGCCAATTGGCGACGCGGGTAAACAGCAAAAACACGCCGCCGAGTATAATCAATATGGCCGAGGTCTCCCCGGCACTTCCTGAAACACTTCCCAATAACAGATGCGCGATAGAACCCATCTCTCCCTGCTTGGCCAGGGCCAGCGGTGTGGCTCCGCTCACGGCGTCAAGTGAGGGGCTAACCCAGGTCAACAATCCGCCCACAAGCTCGTGACTGGGCTCGACCCAACTGGCTGCCATTGTCTTCGGGTAGGCGAGCGAAAGAAAGCAACGACCGACAAGTGCGGGATTGAATATGTTTCGTCCCGTTCCACCGAATAATTCCTTGCCGATGAACACGCCGAATGCGACACCCAGCGCAACCATCCAGAGAGGCAGGTTAGGTGGCAGAATCAATGGAAAGAGTATGCCCGTTACGAAGAAGCCCTCGTTAATGCCTTCCTTGCGTATCATCGCAAAAATAACCTCAACTGTCAGCCCCGCCGCATACGAGACGATGATCATGGCTAAAAACCGCAGCCCGAAAAAGTAGAAAGCCGCCAGTACACATGGAACCACAGAGATGATGACCATGGACATGACTCGCTTCAAATCAAGCGGATCACGAATGTGAGGAGCCCCTATCGTCCTTGTCGATGGCGCAAAGAAGAGATGCTCCAGCGCCCCGAACACAGGATTAAGAATCTGCAGCTTGTCGCCTTCCTCAAAAGTGGGGCGAGCTGCATCAATAATCTTTAACAACCACTTCACTCGGCTTTCTCCTCTGATTTTCTGCGTGCCTCTTCCTGGCGCAGTTGTTCCTGAAGTATTTCTTCCTTTTCCTTCTCGATAAGTACCTTTGCGTCGATTAGCTGTTTTCTCAGGTCTATCTTCGACGGACAGACATAAGAGCACAGCCCGCACTCCACACAAAGATCCACTCGGGCCTGCTCAGCTTCCTCAATCAGGTCCGCATACAGGTATTTGTGGATTAGATAAGGCATGATGCCCGCAGGACATACCTCTTCACAATAATTGCAGGAAATGCATGGTCGCAGTTCTCCTCGTATGCCTGTATTTAATTGCTCCCGGAATTTTTTTCGCAGAGAACTTAAGAAACAATCGGCATAACAATGTCGATCCCATCCCGGCCTGATGAATCCGAGGAATTCCCTTTCCTCCTGTTCGCGAAGGATTGTTATTCCTCTGCATTCCGTATCCACGCCCAATGTTTCTGCCGGTAATATCTCGCCTGTTAGTATACCGCCGTTGATCACCCTCGCAGCGGGTTCAAACACATATTTATCTTTGATTTTCTGTATCGGATATCCCGGCGTAACCTTCATATGCGTCGGCATGTTGACGCCCATTCCACCTATGGATACGATCCTGACCGTACACGGCTTTGTCAGTGTCAGGGCGCGGTCCACCGCCAGGACTCCCTCTGTACGAACCGCCCAGACAGGACCTCCGCTCGGTTTGAGGTTCAATCTCCTGGCAAGAATTTCGAAATGATCATACGGGTACTTGAGTGGTATCTCCAGCATCTTCACTGATGCATACCCACGTATCTGATTTCGAATTAGATTCGCAAATTCAGATGAAATATTAGGCATTACCAGATAAATAGGCTGATATTCCAGCAGAGACTGCAAATGTTCCAAACCCCTTGTGAAGTTCAAAAGTCTCTTGTGGAGCTGCACATCTCCTCTGGTAAGAAACGGTTCGAGGCTCAAAGTAGAGACAATAACTGCCTGCGGCGTGCCGAGCGGGTCGGGTAATGCTCCCGTAAAAGCATCGTAGAAGAATTGCCAGGCACCAAGGGACAAGAGCTTATATCGCTTAATACCGGCCGTGCCCATTTCCCGTTCTACATGCGACATTTCCTTTGCAGCAATATCGGCGCGCTCCTCAAGCTGAGCAGTGTCTTCAATTACTATATGGCCCTCAACGGCCTTTAAACGGACAGTACCAGTCCGCGGCGCCAGCAGGGGGACTGCATAGTTATCAGGATCAGTTGCCAGAACATCGCCGCCGCTCACTTTCTGACCATTATTAACACGGACGTCAGTGAACGTGAAACGTTCGCTGCGCAAAGGCAGGTAGAGAACCTTAGGTTCCGGCATTGCCGTCACTGCGCTCGCAGGTTTTCCCTTCAGTAGTATGTTATAACCGCCTCTGAATCTCACTTTGTCGGTTCCCTCAAAAGCCGTTTATCAAATCTAATTTGAATTCAGCGTCTTTGGTATATAAACCCTTACCTCTAATATTCATCGACCTTGTATAGAACGGAATAATCTGTCACTCTTGAAACCATACATTACTTATATAAACAACATTTTACCCTAATTGGCGGCTAAATTCAATCTTTGAATTAAGCCCTGAGACTCATTGATAGGCCAAAATGACACCATGTTCCCATTTATGAGAATTTGTCAGGGCGGCGAGGCTGCCGTTAAACAACACTTTGCAGCATCCCGAAGAAATGCCATTCGAATGTTGTGGATATCATATTCTGTATAATTGTTTGCCAGTAATCACCATTATTTAGGAAACACGAAAACGGGCATCGAGCTTGAAAAGCCGTTTCATGGGTAAATTTAGGACCTTCGACCTTTCAAGACATAAAGATTTACGGATTTGCTCAAGTATGTTCTCTATCCTATTGTTATCGACTGCGATTAACGTAAACCAAATATTGAAAACATCGTTACGCAGATAGCTGTGGGTCACTTCATAAAACTGACCGATAACGTCGGCAGCACGGTCTACAACCTCAGAGTCAACACTCACAGCAGCCAATGTGCTATAAAAGCCAAGTTTATTGGAATCGAAACTGGCCCCCATACGGCGAATCACACCTTCATCAAGCATTAACTGGATTCTGTCCCAAAGTTCTTCTTTCGAAATCTGCAGTCTATCGGCGACAACCTCATAAGGTCTCTCGCTCAGAGGGAAATTATCTTGAAGCTCTTGGAGTATCTGGCTGTCGATTTTATCCATAGCGTCCTTTCTGACGTATGACAAATGTTATCATTCTGACTCTATTGCCAATTCAAGTTTTCACTTGATCTTTGTCTATTAGATTATTATACATAAAGACTATAATGGAAAACTGCAGAAAAGTAAAGGCAAAGCCCAACAAAGATCGCTCACACTTCCATAGAGACATGGCTTGCAGGGCAAAGTTTCTCATTTGTAAGAAAAGCAAAAAAAACTCAACTTTCTTCTATAATATTTCCAATTTAGGATAAGAATGTCAAAGGGAAAAGTCTATCTTGTCGGTTCAGGACCTGGGGACGTCGAGTTGATTACATTGAAGGGTTATAAGCTTATCCGCCAGGCTGATGTTATTCTCCACGATCACCTTATTCCGCTCGAATTGCTTCAATTTGCCAAACCAGAGGCCGAAGTAATATCTGTTGGCAAATTTGCCAGCCGACATACAATGTCACAGGATCGGATAAACACACTTTTGATAGAAAAGGCAGGAGATAACAAAATTGTTCTCCGGCTCAAGGGGGGTGATCCTTTTGTCTTCGGCAGGGGCGGTGAGGAAGTCGAAGCTTGTGCCGAGGCGGGAGTAGATTTTGAAGTTGTACCAGGCATCACCAGTGCGCTGGCCGCTCCATCGTATGCCGGAATTCCGCCTACACATCGGGACTTCACCCCAAACCTTGCTATAGTAACCGGGCATCGTAAAGAAGGCAAAGAAATCGAAATACCTAATGCGGGCACGATTGTTTTTCTTATGGGGGTAGCTAACATTCCAAAGATTATCGAAGCGTTGCTAAAGGCAGGTTGGCTCCCACAAACAAAGATAGCTGCCGTTGAAAACGGCACCCGATATAATCAAAGAGTTATTACAGGAACGCTGGAAAACTTTATTCAGATCATTAAAGAAGCAGATTTACATACTCCTGCTATTTTTATTGTTGGTAAGGTAGTTGAACTTCAGGAAAAATTGAATTGGTTTGACAAAAGGCCGAAAGTGCTTGTCCTCGGCACACACCCGGAAAAATATGCACACCTCGGCACCATAGTACATCGGCCGATAGTAAAATGTGTGGGCCTGGAAGATTACTCACGCTTTGATGAAATACTAAAACGGCTGGAAACATTTGATTGGCTGATATTTACAAGTGCCCACAGTGTGAGATTCTTCTTTGAACGCCTGCGACTGGTGGGTTCTGATGCCAGGTCGCTGGCCTCCGTGAGAATTGCTGCTATTGGTAAGACGACTGCCGGAGAGCTTGCCTGTTTTGGTATTTTGGCCGACCTGGTCCCGGATAATGAGTCGAGTGCGGGGCTCCTCGAAAAATTCAGTACAATGGACATTAAAAACAATCGGGTGCTTCTGCCTCGGGCGAAAGTTGCCTCTCGTGAATTGCCCGAGGGACTCGCAGCGATGGGTGCAGAGGTAGCGGAGGTTCCTGCATATATGACTGTTGAAGTTGAGCCTGCGGATGTCGACTTCGAACATATCGATAAAATACTCTTCACAAGCGGTTCTACAGTGCGAGCATTTGTGAAAAAATTCGGCCATGTACCGACAAAGGCCAAGGCTTATTGCCTTGGAACGCCAACACAAGCAGAAGCGAAGAAACATGGTATCAGCGCCGAGATTATGTCGCAGTCAGATCATTGACCGGGTCAAAGGAGCTGTGGTTATCATCGAGCCAATAGCGGAGAATATAGTAGCTGTGCCATCTATTAAGCCATATGGCAGTGTATACCACTCAGTTGTACGCTCTCAATATTGTCAAATACCTTGGGATTTAGTAATCCTTTATAAAGGTATCGTTCCTGACTGAGCCAGCCTTGTTTTCTTCTTACTCTTTGGGCCAGCCAGTGATTCCGGCAGGCTCAAGAAGCGATGCTCGGGGTGATTCCATGTGGCAGCAGCGACGGTAGTCTCCTCAAGTATCTTTTTGACTCGTTTTGTGGCATTGGCCCAGGCTGAAAAAATACGACAATTCTCCTTAGTTCCACCGCATTCGCAATGTCTTAAGAAGCAGTCATCAAATAATGGACTGACTTCAATAGCTTCAAACAGCTCAAGTAAGCTGATCTCCTCCGGCGGTCTGGCAAAAACATATCCTTTGTTCTTGCTTTTGACAGCCTTCACAAAACGCGCTTTTACAAGTTGCTGAAATATCTTGGCAAGATAGTTAGACGGTATCCCCTCTGCCTTAGCGATCATAGCAGTTGTGGTGGGTAACTGCGTACTGTGCCTGACCATATACATCAATGCATGCAGCGCATATGCTGTTGACTTTCTAATTTTCATCTGTTTGTCTCCAGAATCATAGCTTGAACTTTTCGATCTAAAACTATTGGCTTATTCCTAATAATCTAACTCGCAACCTTTTCTTTCCTGCTATGCCTGCGTTTTTGAGAATCAATCTCCAGTTCGTCAATCTTCCGGTACAAACTCGACAATCCAACATTCAAAGCTTTAGCCGCTTCAACTTTGTTCCAACCATGTTTGTTTAATACCCGGCAGATATGCTCCCTTTCATATGCTCTGACAGCCGCCTGAAGGCTTTGGTTTTCTTCACTTAATGTCACTGAATGGTAGCCCAACGACCCAATATCTGATATCTTTATGACATCATCTTCAGCAAATATTACTGCCCGTTCAATCACGTTCTGCATCTCTCTTATATTGCCTTTCCACTCGTAACCCATAAACAGCCGCATAACCTCGTCGCTAACTCCGATAGAGTGCTTGCCCATCTCGGCATTATACTTCTTTATGAAGTGTTCCACTAAAAGTGGAATATCTTCCTTCCTCTCACGCAGAGGGGGAAGGTGGATGCCCACAACATTCATCCTGTAATATAAATCCTCTCGAAACCGCCCCGCTTTGATTTCTTTTACCAGATCCTTGTTCGTAGCGGCGATTAGCCTTACATCAATGTCAACCGGCTCCGTTGAGCCGACAGGTATTATCTGCTTATGTTCCACCGCCCGCAGGAGCTTCACTTCGCAGCCCATAGGCATGTGACCGATCTCGTCTAAGAACAGAGTTCCGCCACGAGCGCATTGAAAAAGACCTTCTTTGTCCTGACAGGCGGAGGTGAAGCTACCCTTCATATGTCCGAACAATTCGCTCTCGAGCAGGCTCTCCGGTATTGCACTGCAATTGATTGCAAGGAAACGTTTGCTGTTTTGAGGCGCCAGAGAATGTATGGCGCGAGCAACTAATTCTTTGCCGGTGCCGCTTTCCCCTGTTACCAAAACGTTGCTCTTTGTCGGCGCCACTTTCCGAACCATCTCAAAAACTTTTTCTATCCCCGGAGATTTGCCTATGATTTGCCCAATCTCAAATCGGCCGTTCAGCTCCTGTTTAAGCTGCACGTTTTCCTCATGCAACTCGATATATCGCAGATTCTGATGGATTTTCGTCAATATATCGTCCATCACTACCGGCTTGACTACGTAATCACAAGCACCAAGCTTGATCGCTTCGACAGCCATCTCAACCGTGCCAAAAGCTGTTATCATTATGACACGTGTCTGAGGTCTTATTCGCATTATCTCGCGCAGAACCTTTATACCATCTGCTCCCGGCATTCGGATATCCAGTATGGCCACAGCAAAGGGCTGCTTCGTAACCGCATCTATTGCATCAGTTCCATTGCCTACCGCCGTAACCGTCATGCCTTCTTCCTGAAGAACCTTTGCGAAAGTTTCCCTGAAGGTTGCTTCATCATCTGCCAACAATATTCTTCTATTCATCTATTGTTACCATCCTTATACAGTAACTATCTTTCCGTCTTAAAAGTTACAACATTACAATTATCGTGTCACTCAAACTGCTTTGGCTCTCTCAAAAAAACCTTCCTCCCCATCATTTCTGCTAATCAGTTCCCTCCTGGTCCTCAGGGGGATTTGGATTATTACAGTAGTACCTATACCAATCTCTGATTCCAACTCAATCGTACCGTCCACTTCCGTGACAAGATTATGGCTTATAAAAAGTCCCAGGCCTGTTCCCTTACCAATTTCCTTGGTCGTAAAGAACGAATCAAAGGCCCGTTTACAGATTTCAGGACTCATTCCAATGCCGGTATCACTGATTCGGATCTCAATCACATCGTCCTTCAATGCCCTTGTTATTCTGAGAAGATGTTCCCCCTCATACGACTTGGCGTTCATTGCATCTAAAGCGTTGATAAAGATGTTGAGAAAAACTTGCTCAAAATGCTGCGGATTTAGCCACACCTTCGGCAAATCAAGAGTTGCAGTATTTTCTATAGTGACAGAATTTGCACGCTTGTCAAAGTTGATAAGTGACAAAGTGTTTTCTATCAATGAGTTGACATCTGTCCACTTGTACTCACCTGTAGCCGGTCGCGACAGACTCAGCATTCGCCTCAGAATATTCGAAATTCGGCTGACGTGATACTGTATAACCAAAAGTTGTTTCTTTTGTTCTTGATTTTTAAGCCTTCTGACCAGGTACTGTGCCACCGAAGAAATACTTGCCAGAGGATTACCTATCTCATGTGCGATGCCGGTTGCCATCTGACCGATTGCGACCATCTTCTCTCGCTGGGCCATTTCTATACGTGACATCCTCAGGAGTTCGTTTATTGCTGTTACCTCTTCGGTTCGTTCCCGCAACTCAGTCTCGAGCTTCTTATGCTCTGTCAGATCCTGACCTACAATAACGTATCCCAGCCTCTTTCCATCGATACCAACGACCGGGCAGCCCTTTGCTTCCACGTACCTTTTCTCCGGGCCGGTGGTCTCGAATGAAATCGCTCTTTCCGCTGCCGCAGCGTTATCATCAGAAGAGACAACACCGCTTAATATCTCCGCCATAGGACGTGGGAAATCTTCGAACGAATGTTTTTGCTTGTTTAAAACTCCATCTCGTTTCCAGAGATTTGCTGTTGGATTGCAAATCGCTACATCTCCATTGTTTGCAATAAATATTAATCCTTCCGACATTGCGTTTATGACTGCCTTGAGAAGATCGCTGTTTCTTGCCGCCTCAAGCTCCTTGGCGGTCATTCGTATAATTATCATCCTGGTCAGGTACTGGGCCAGCATCACAGTGAACGAAAATGCGGCAAATACACCAAGTGAATATAAAGGATTTCTCCACGGACCACCTGAAGCAGAAAGTTGAAGCGGATAATATCCTAAAAGTGCACCTCCGTAAAGCTCGTTAACTTCCAAAAGGCCGAAGAGCAGTATAGCTGTCAGTCCTACTATAAATGATAAGCTGTGGGGCAGTATTATCGCGGCTATGATTACGTGGAATATATAGAAAAGAAAACACGGATTAATTACACCGCCAGAGAAATGTAAAACTGCTGTCAGTATAATCAGGTCAACTTCAACCTGTATCATTCCTAAAAATATATCTCTCGGCCCAGCATCTTCTGGTTTCTTGGTGGCCGTCAGGAAGTAGAGAATATTACAACCAAGCAATACCGCAGCGCAAGCGTAGATCAGAATCGGAGCGGCCAGAACAGGAAAGACAAAGCGGCCCAATATAGCAGATGCTATTAGTGCTCCAACTGCAATCCACCTAAGCCGGATTAGCCAAAGTATCTGCTCTACAAGAGCTTCACGTGTACACTGACTTGATTTATCCATATGATTTATTATCACATCAGATTCCACAGACATATCCTAAATTCACCCTTCTCTGCACTATATCATTGTTTTTCAAATATAAAATCTTGATTAATTGCATGAGGTTATATTCCAGACAATATATATTTTAACATATTTTACGCCAATAACCAGAAAAAGTTCTCATAATAGAGAAAAAATATTGATAAGCAATGTTGATGCATATCCATTAATTTCTTTAATTAGGGAATTTCTCTGATATGAAACACTCTGACCAATGATTCAAAAAAAATTATGCAAAACCCTCCTCAGAGCAGGTACACTAAAACTAATCAGGCATCTGGAAAATTTCCCCGCTGCGTTCCAATTCCGCCTGTTTTTCCTCATCCAGGCCGATTTCAATATCAGCTAAATAACACCCTGGGTCTGGAGCCCATGCATCGCCAAAATGTAAATCTGCCCGGACCCGCAAACTCCCACCGCAACCGTCAAAAAACTTACAAAGCCTGCATCTTCCCTTGATATGCTGGCGGCGTTCTTTCAAACCTTTTAGAAGGGGATCGCTCGTATCAGTCCAAATCCGGCTAAAAGGTTTTTGACGCACATCACCAAGATCATAATGCCACCAGAACTGGTCCGGATGCACCTTCCCATGAAAATCAATACAGCCAATCCCAACCCCGCTGCTGTACATACCGCCACCGTTCCATGTCAGTAGCTTCCAGACCTCGTCTGCACGTGCGGGATCCTCCTGCTTTAATTTCAGATAAAGATATACGCCATCTACATGGTTATCGACCGTCAATATATCGGTAGTCTTGCCTGCTTGTTTATACTGTCTCGTCTTTTTTGCTATTGTATCAACGGCTTCTCTGCTTTGGGCGTGAGTCAGATCCTCGCTTGCCATGCTCCCTCCTCTGCCGCTTGGGACAAAATGATAAAAGCAGGCCCTCTCAATATTCTTTGCTTCGAAAAAACCAAACAAGCTCTCCAAATCCTGAACATTTTTCTTGGTCAAAGTCAATCTAAGGCCGATCCGCACACCGGCATCCTGGCAATTCTTTATGCCCTGTACGGCCCTGTCAAACGCACCGTCTACGCCCCTGAACTTATCATTGATTTCGCCTATGCCATCGAGACTTATACCTACGTACGAAACTCCATGCTGCTTTATTTTTTTCGCCATCTCGGTTGTTATGAGGGTTCCATTTGTTGAAATGACCGTCCGTACGCCGCGCTCGACTGCGTATTCGATCAATTCGAACAGATCGGGACGTGTCAGAGGCTCACCGCCGGAGAATAAAACCGATGGGACGCCGAACTGTATAAGATCATCCAATACGGTTTTGGCCTCGTCTGTCGATAGCTCATCGTCAGCTTTTAATACTCCGCTGTCGTTGTAACAATGCACGCATTTGAGATTACACGACCGGGTAATGTTCCATACGACGATAGGGCGTCTCTCGGATGCTGTCTTTGGTACGATTTCACCTTTTCGCTCGCCCGAACCCTTAGCCCCATAGCGAAGCCAATCGCCCGGCGTAACCTGGTCACAATATAATTTGCTGAAATTTATCATAGAAAAACCTGTAATAAAAATTCTAATAGAGATCAACGAGTTGCTTCGGGCGGCACATAAGCGCAAAAAGGCTCTTCGGCCATATAATTACCCGTGCCGGCATACGCTCTGCCCCGACACCCGCCGCATACCTGTTTGTACCCACAGACGCCGCATTTACCTTCCAGCTCATTGCTGTTACGCATACGTGCAAGATCTTCGCTGCCGTACCAAATATCTGAAAGCTTCTCTTTCAGCACGTTGCCGCAATTGACGGGCAGGTAGCCGCATGGAAAAACGTCGCCCTGATGCCCGACAAACAACACTCCGAGGCCGGCCAGACATCCTTTCGACGCTCCTTTGTGTCCGCTCCTGCCTGGAACATCACCTCGGCCATGGCCTGTTTCGGCGCGGGATTTATACAAACCCTGCTGCCTGATAACACGCTCGTAATGAGGGCCGCAGGTCACTTTCATTTGTAATTCACTCCGGCCGTCCAGTTCACAGATATCGAGTAATTTCTGCTCGTACTGCTCGGGTGAGAGCATGTCGGTTTCCGCCAGGGACTGGCCGCAACCGACGGGAACGAGCATAAATATATGCACCGCTACTGCACCGAGTGATTTTGCAAGGTCGTAAACTTCTTCTAATTGCCCGGCGTTATGTTTCGTCAGGGTAATGTTTATCTGGAAAGGCACCTCTTGTTCACGAAGATATCCGATGCCTTCAATCGCACTTTCAAACGATCCTTCGAGCTGACGCAGCTTGTTATGAATCTCAGCGGTAGCACCATCCAGGCTCACCGATACCCTTGCGATTCCACTGTCGCGTATCTGTTTGGCCACGGCCGTATCTATCAGCGTCCCATTCGTCGCAAGGGCGGGAGTAATTCCCAGAGTACGAGCATGTTTGACTAACTCAAACAGATCCTCGCGACAGAGCGGCTCACCGCCCGAAAAAACCAGTACAGGCATCATGGGCTGACCTCGCCCCAACTCAGCCAGTTGCTCAATCAGCACCTTCGCCTGAGCCGTTGTAATATCTCTATGGGCTTGCTCATCAGATTCTATGCGCCGGCAGTGAGCGCAGGTCAAATTGCACCGTATTGTGCTCTCCCAAAACAAGAGCCTTAGAATCTGCTTTGAATTCGAATTGTCTTTCACTCTTTTACATCCTCCTTATCGCCAGGTTCGGACATTATCTCTTCGGCCTGCCTGACAATGCTGTCGACCATCTTTGCCGCCTCAGTCGCGCCGTTTTCCTTCGCTACGATGTTGACGTTCTTGATCACGCAATGCAGCAGCTTATTGACAACGCGGTTGACCATGGCTTCCATAACCTCTTTGCACGAGGCCTCCTGCCTGACTCCGACGAAGAAGCGTTCCATCTCATTTTCGCTGATCTGCCTGAATTGCTCCTTCATCCGGCCTATCAGGGGCCCTATATCCTTGGAACCAAACCATTCGGTGAAGTCCATAACATTTTCAAGGATGATCTCCATACCCCTGGCCATATCCCGCTGGCGGGCCTTACGATTCTGCTCGACAACTGCGGCTAAATCATCGACGCTGTAAAGATAAAGCCCCTCCAATTCGTTTACAGCAGGCTCGATGTTACGCGGCACGGCGATATCGATAATCAGCAGTGTCCCTTCTTTTCGGCGGGCTGTTATTTCCCTGAACGAGTCCTTCCTGAACAGGTAATCCTGCACCGAAGCTGATGCTATCGCTATATTTGCGTCAATCAACTGCTCGTTAAGCCGCTCCCATTTCTCCGCCCTGATACCGTATTGTTCAGCCACTTTCAGGCCACGATCGTAAGAGCGGTTAACGACAGTTATATTTTTGGCTCCGGCCTGGAGCAGGTGCTGAACGAGCAACTGGCCGGTATCGCCGGCACCAATGACAACTACTTTCGCCGACGAGATATCTGCGAAGAGCTGTTTGGCCAATTCGACCGCAACGCCGGCAACACTCACCCGGCCATTCGAGATAGAGGTCGTCGTATATACCTTTTTACTGGTAGTAAAAGCACAATGAAACAGCCGATTCAGAGTTTTGCCCGCGGTTTTTGCGGCACAGGCAAGCTTGTAGCTGTCTTTGACCTGCCCGATTATCTGCGCCTCACCCACCACAAGACTGTCCAGGCTCGATGCTACCATCAGCAGATGCCTGACCGCTTCTTCATCCTCGTACGTGTAGAGGAACTGGCGGAATTTGTCCAACTCAATGTTGTGAAACTCTGCGAGGAACTCTGCAAGTTTAGCCGTATCGGCTCCCTGGCAGTGTTTGCCGGCACAATACAGTTCGACACGATTGCATGTCGATATAAGTACGAACTCAGCCTGGCCGAACCTCTTCTTCAGTTCGCAAAGCGCCCTGCTCGTCTCGGCGGTATCGAAGGCCAGCTTTTCACGAATCTCCACCGGAGCAGTTTTGTGGTTGAGTCCTAATACTACAATCTTCATCTCTTGCTCTTACTTTGCCTGTTCGGCAGCCTCTACGTTGCTGCCGCCAAAGTTATGCCCCGTTCCGCAGAACAATGAAGTGCCCACTATTGCAAACAGAATCAAGGCGAATGCGACAAGCGTTACATGGGCAATCGTCTTTTTCTTTAATTTAACTGTTTTCCACAGTACCATGATCGTCCCTAAAAGTAGCCAGACAATAGCGATAAGGATAATTTTAGCATCTGTGAGCCAATCAATGGCGGTCATATTGAGCGAGGCCGAGGTAGCCGCCAGGCCGATACCGCTTGCCAGCCCAAAAGTCATCAGTACGAAGCATGACTTAAGGCCTAAGAGGTTCATACGCTCGAGTTTCTCAATGTTGGGTACCTTGCCAAGAACATGGAGAAGATTCTTTTGCTTGAGCTTTCGCTCGGCAAAGAGGTATAGCACAGCGCTTGCAGTAGCGAGCATCGCCGATGCGCTACCAAGAATCATTGCAATAGCATGGGCAATCGCCCAGGGAGTAGAGGCCGCGGTGTGGGCTTGCGAAGCAGGTTCGGCGACAATACCCGCCATTAAAACAAGCAATAACATTACCCAAACCATAACCGAAGCAAACCATACTCTATGTATGGCTATACTTAAAAAGAGGTATGTCAGGCCAAATACAATAGTAAGGACAATCATAGACTCGAACAGTCCTGTCAGCGGTACAGCCTTTATCGCTATGGCCCTGAATATAAGAATCACCGCTTCGAGTGTTACGGCCAGTGAAACAAGGGCTAAAAGAGATCGCCTGAGTTTCTCGCCCCGCCTCAGCAACTGAAGGACCCCAACCACTGCTGCTGCGACACATATAACAACAACAAGAATAAATACGGCCATCTCAGGTAAAGGCAGGTCAAACATACTTATCCTTCTTCCTTTATATTCTCGGCGTTCAATCCCGTAACGTATGTCGGAGGAACCTTCTTGAGTTCCTTTTTGGTTGCCAGTATTCGATAGTCAGATACTCCAGCCGCTTGGCTCATACGCTCGACGATCTGTTCAACTTCCTGAATATCGGCTCCATGGACCATTGTATATAAGTTAAATGGCCAGTTTTCAGCTATTTTCCGCTCGTATGCGTGGGTGACCTCCTTGAATCCTGCCAATGTTGTGCCGACCTGCTCAATACGCTCGGGCTCGACTCGCCAAGCGACCATGGCTCCCCCGGATAAACCTACCTTAAAATGATCTACTATCGATCCTATACGTCGGAGCTTGCCTTCGTGTTTCCAATTATCGAGAACCGCTAACAGCCGTTTTGTGTCGATACCCACGAGTTCGGCCATGTCCTTGTATGGCGTTTCACTTCTCGGAAATCCCCCCTGAAGTACGGCTAATATTCTTCTCTCAATGTCAGATATCTGATTTTTCATCCTCTTTGTTTCGTTAATTCACTGGCAAAGGATTAAAAGAATCATTTGCAGCTATCAATATTTCCCACCTATAGGAAATGATAAACATTAAATACTATTTTAGTAAGTTCTACTTATAATTGCAAGGAAAGTTCTGTTACTTGCTTGCCAATCTGGGAATTTGTAGAAAAAACGCTTTTTTTACAAATAGACCTCATGTTTCATACTAATAACCGATAGGATATCAGGCAATTCGCACGGAATGACGGACTCGGATGATTCAACTCCGGAATATATTGCAGGAATACCCATTTTTCTCGAAATAAACCACATAACTTACACAAATCGTTCGGAATAAATGAATATACCATTTGAAATGAGAAATAGACACCATTACGTCTCATAAGAATTCTCGTAAGGTACCCTAAAAAGCCTGGAAGCTTCCTAAAACATGACATTTTTGCTCTCAATCAATGTATATCCTATATTTTAATAGGGCGCTTACGAATAACCAACACGGATTCAGTACGGATAATAGAGAATTGCAATATTGTAACCAATTATTGATATTATTAGGTGGAGGGTTAGATAATGGTGGGAGCAACTTCCCCTTTGACAAATCGAAAAAGCACAAACCGTATTTTTGTCATATTTTGCATTTCGATTGTACTTTCCCTGGGTATTGTTAGCGCATCGGCAGCGCCAGCTCAAAAGGCTTATTCTTCCGGTTCGCTGCGATCAATGGCAAGAGTTTACATGGCTTGCGGCAGTTACGAAAAGGCCCAACCTCTTTTGGAGAGGGCGCTTAATCTCGCAAAAAAGACGAACACTTCTGATTCCGAAATGTGCGCCTGCATGATTGACATGGCGTATCTTTATAAGAACCAGGGCAGACTGACTGAGGCCGAGACGATGTGCCTGCAGGGTCTGGAGATGCAGCAAAAGGTGAATGGCCAAAACCATCCCTATGTGGCGTACACGTTGAGAATTCTAAGCGAAATTTACGGCAGGCAAGCCCGATATAACGAGGCTGTCGGTACACTGGAACAGGCATTAACTATTATGCAGGGATTTACCCTTGAAGACGATCAGGAGCTTGCACCGTTTAAGGTAGATATGGCCCGCCTGCTTGCCGCACAGGGTGACTATGAAAAGGCCGAGTCATATTTTAAGAACGCGATAGCTTCGATTGAGAAAAGCTATGGGGCGGACCACCTTTATACGGCCAAGGTTTACAGCAGTATGGCATCACTATATGCACAGCATGGACGATATGCCGATGCTGAAGAATTAATTGCCAAAGCACTTCCGATACAGGAAAGAGTCTATGGCCCGAATCATCATCTGCTCATACCTGTCTGGCTCGTAAAATCAAGGATATACGAGGCTAAAGTAGACTTGGTTAATGCAAAAATACTTCTCGATAAATCTCTGAGCGCAGTTGAAAATCAGGCTGACTCCGGGCACGTGGTTGAGTGTGATGTTTTGAGCCGGTTTGGAGAATTCTATCTCATAAACAAAAAATACAGCAAAGCCGAGGATGCTCTGCAAAGAGCGTTGGAAATTTTGGAAAGCTCGCAAGGAACTAATAATGATCGAACAGCCATAGCTCTTAACAATCTCGCAAAGGTTTATATAAATCAGGGTAAATACTCCAAAGCACAAAATCTGTGCGGCAGGGCGTTAGGTATAATCGAGAATATTTTTGATGAATATCACCCGAGTGTGGCCGATGTGCTGGAAACGCTGGTTCAGCTTCACCGCAAGACCGGAAACATGACGGAGGTAGTAAGACTGGAGCAGCGCGTGGAAGAAATCCGTGTGCATAAGCGGGTTGCTTATGCACCGATTGCAAAAGCTATACCGTAATAATATTATTAGCCTTAAAAGAAGTTGCTGTCAGAGGCGGGTATATTGGGCCTCTGACGGCAACTTAAATCTTTACAATTAATAATTGTATCAGCCTGCTTGTTATCTCCTAATCTTAGTAGACGTACAATCTCTCCTGATTTTCTTAAGATTTCACAGAGAAATCAAAGGCTTGAGCTTCATTTTTCACACTCAAAATCCTCATATCGAACTGCTGGACTTGATTGTATACTTATGATATTGTCCGGATAGCTTAACAATAGCCCAATCGGGAACGTAGTGATTTGAAACAGTCACTTGGTGGAACTAGTTGAATAAGGAGGCTAAAAATGACCGCCGAAAATGTTATTAAAAACGCCGGAAACCATAATTTTACCCGCCGGGAATTCCTATCGACAAGTTGTCTGGCCCTGTCCGGCACGGCCCTGGCCCTGAGCGTACAGAAGCTGCCGGGCCGGGAGAGCACAATGCCGAACATCGATCCAGGATATATTGGGCCGCAATTTTTCGATGAACGTGAAGAGCAGGCCCTGTTGGATGTGTTGGAATCCCGGTCTCCCTTCCGTTATTGGGGCCAAGGCAATCCGACAAAGGTGCTGCGATTCGAAGAAAAGTTTGCAGAGTACATGGGCACGCGCTTTGCGCTTGGAGTGACATCGGGGACCGCGGCGCTGGATTGTGCCGTGACCGGTCTGGGTATCGGCCCGGGCGATGAGGTGATCGTCCCGGCGTACACATGGTGGTCGGACTATACATGTGTGGTCCACGCCGGAGCTCTGCCGGTCTTTGCCGATATCGACCGCACCTTGAATATCGATTCGAAGGACTTCGAGCGAAAAATCACTCCTCGCACCAAGGCCGTCATTGCAGTCCATCTGCTCGGGACGCCATGCGATATGGACCCGATTATGCAGACTGCTCGCGAGCACGGGGTGGCTGTATTAGAGGATTGTGCGCAGTGCGTCGGCGGCTCTTTTCACGGCAAGAAACTCGGATCCATCGGCGACGTTGGCATTTACAGTTTTCAGGTCAACAAGATGATTACATCTGGTGAGGGTGGCGCGGTGGTCACGAACAACCCGCTCATTTACGAACGTGCGGCCCGTTTTCACGATATGGGCACGATCCGCAGACTCTTTCTGGACCGATCGGGCCCCAGCCGGGTGGAAACCTTCGCGGGGGAAAACTTCAGGATGAACGAGTTCACCGGAGCCGTGCTTGGTGCTCAGTTGTCCAAGCTCGATTCCATGCTGGCCCAGCTTCGCGGAAATGCAAACGCTATCTATAACGGTATTGAAAATATCGTCGGCATTCGCCTGCGACACCGCCCCGATCCGGAAGGTGATATCGGGTATGCCATTTATTTCGAGATGCAGGACAAGGCGGCCCGTGATCGCTGTATACGGGAATTAAGGCAGCGAAAGGTCCCGGCGTCCACGCTTACCGGGTCGGTTCTGCTGCCCATCGAGGAATCCGTGATCAACAAGCGGACGCGGCATCCGGATTGGCCTTCGTTTAACAGCACGGAAGGCAAAAAGATCAAGTACGGTCCCGATAGCTGTCGGCAGACGCTTGGGATTTTCGACCGCTTCGTCCAGGTCCGTATCGGCGCGAAATACACCGAGCGAATCAATAATTATATTGTTGATAACATCCGCCAGGTCTATAAGGCTCTGGTGTGACCTCTTTGCATGAGGGCAAGATTCATTTGACCATTCCTCGTCTGGCTTTTCATGAAATAATTGTGGTTGAATAACTGCATTTCCTTAGCAGCAATTCCTCGCTCGTTGCATCGATACGGATTTTTCTGATCGAGCATAGTCCTATAATTAACTTCATTAGCCGCCATATTAATCTATTTTGTCTGAAAAACATAACTGATGGTCAGGAAAAGTGTTACGTGTGACATGCAAGGTGGCACTATATAGGTAGAGCCATATAGAAAATGGGCTGTTAAGGACGGGTCGGGAGTGATTGTGATAGGTAGTTTGAAAATGATTTTGCAATTACACCAAAAACAACGTTGGCACCTCCTGATTGATGTAGACACACAAAGGGATTTTTTACTTGCCTCCGGCCGTGCTTGCGTCAGGAACCAGGCGGAGGTCTTGGCCAACATTCGCAGGGTGATGGCCTGGGCCAGGCGTGAGAATGTTCCTGTTATCTCGACTGCCGAGGTTTACCCCAACAATAACGGCTGCAGCGAGATCGGCTATTGCCTTGACGGCACCGACGGGCAGAAAAAAGTTCCATGCACACTTCTGAATGATCGGGCGAGTTTCCCGGCGGACAATAAAAACGCTCTGCCGGCCGATGTGCTGCTGGCTTACAGACAGGTCATTTTGCACAAGCGATGCATCGATCCTTTCGATGAACCTCGAATAGAGAGGCTGCTTAGTGAAGTGGAGGCTGATGAGTTTATTTTGATCGGTGCCGGGACAGAAGACGCGGTCAGGGCGACTGCTATGGGGCTGCTGCATCGCGGCAAGAAGGTGAGTATTATTGTCGATGCTCTGGGTTCGCATAACAAAAGAGAGGCGAAGTTGGCTTTACGCAAGATGGAGGCAAAAGGAGCGAAATTGATTATGACCAAAAACGTTGCTGGGGCCTCGCACTTGAAACCGCGTCTACCTTGGACAGCATGAAGTATCGCAGGAGAAGAAAACTAAGCCGGTTGCGTTTGATTACTTAATCTTCGCTTGCCCACCCTTCGGCAATGATTTCAATTCCGCAAAGCAGGGGGCCGACTTGACTTTCTGCAGGTGGAGTCAGCGTGATCCTTAAATCATCTGTTACGTTGATTCCTTTGAATTCTTTCACCACGGGCCGATTTATTCCGCCGGCTTCCTTGACGATATCGAATGCTTCCAGGACCTGCCTGCCCTGAATGGAGACATTGAAAAGACGCCGGCCGATTTCATTTTCCTCGGTCTCAGCAAAGAACAGCCTCACCGTATATGGTCGGGTCTGCTCGAATGCGCCTTTTATCTGATCTTCGGACCATGTGGGAATCTTTTCGATGTGCTTATCGAAGGCGTCAACGCTGGATGGATTCTTGCCCGGTTGAATAAACATGCGAACATTCACTTCCCTGAGCCCTGTAACGCCTGAGGCGGTGATCCAGTTAAACTCACCTTCTACGCGAGAGCTGTGATGCCGGATCCACTTGGGATTTTCATACGTGGCTCGAACAGGAATATCCGGCGAAGGCCCCCCGACGCTGGGGAATTCAAGCCACAATGTCCCATTCTCGGTGTAGCGATTGCCGGGGGCTCCGAAGTTGATTCCTACCTGTTTGACAGGGGTCGGCTCGCTCGGCTTCAGGTAATAATCAAAAGTCCAATACCCCACCTCCGGCATGTGAATCAGGGCGAGTGACGCCTGATTCTGATAGCTACAAACGCAGGTGCGGGTATAGTCGGGGGCATTAAGCACACCGTTGGCGATGATCAGGTTCGATGTGCAGCCGGACTTGAATCCGCCGATACTTGCCGTGCCTTGTCCTTTAGTCAAGTCTACAAAAGCCCCCGAGGCTGAGCGAAAAGTCAGCAGGTTTTCACTGGCTATCGCTGTGTTGCATCCTTTAAACCGAATCCATGTCCAGGGGATTGTCTCGCCTGTCATTGTATGTTTGCGTGTGACATATTCGCCGCTTAGCAGATCGAAGACCTTGGCCTCAGCGGCTGCAGAGCCGCTGCCTCCTCCGGTTTGAGTTATAATCCGGTCATGGTAGAGTATGGGGGGGCCTTTATATTTGTCATCGGTTCTCCAGAGTACTTCTCCATCGGATCCCCTGTGAGCGGTCATGCCCTTGTCCGGTTCATCTGCTGCCCTGTCACCGGACTGGCTACTCGCCTGGAGAAGAACATCATGCTCGGTTGAATAAGCCAGCCATGTTCCGAAGATGCCATCGTTTGCCTGCCAAATCAGTTCTCCTGTCCGAGCGTCTAACGCGTACAGCGTGTGTCCTTCTTCGAAGTTAAGCCCCCGGCGTCTCAAGGTGGCGAGCTTCGTGTCGCTCATTCCATCGATACAGAAGACTTTGCCGGCCGCTATGGCAATTGCGTTGTGACGGAAGGATTGTTCTGCGCTGCGTTTCCAGAGAACCTGTCCCGTTTGGCGATCCATGACAACGAGCATTTTGCTGCTGGAAGCATAATCCGCGTTCAAGGTCACGCCGGTGACATTATTAAGGGCGAAGCCTCCGGTACTCCCTGCGATTCCAGATTTCCCATTCGGCACAGCGACAAGGTAGGGGTGAAGACAAAAATCGCTGCCGCCGATCTTTTCATTATGTCCCTCGATTGCCAGCACGTTCGTTCCGGCTCGCAGAAAAGTTGCGTGGTTATCGATCCTGAAATACTCCCAACTATCTGCCTCGTGTTTTCCGACGCCCGATGCTCTTGACCCGCTGCCTCTGGCGACACCGACGCGGAGGATCTCCACGTCGTTGAGGTAGGCGATAAAGGCGTCGTCGTACTTGACCACCAATCCAAGCTCGGTGATCTTCTCCGGCTCAGGAAGACTAAATGACTTGCGTAGATAGACGACAGAGTGATGGTTTCTCATGTCACTGAGAGTGGTTTCGATGTCGTTGTCGCGGTAACCGAAACCCGCCGCTGAATTCTTCCACTCGCTGTCATTGAAATCCGGCTGCGTCCATCCGCTGCTCGGATGAGTGCCGGCTAAATAATGCCAATCGGCGCCTTTTTCAATTATCGGTTTGCTGTTCTCGGGCAATATTATACACCCTGTTCCATCTATCAGCGGAACATGAAGCGGCGAGGAAGTTGCCAGCAGCAGGTCTTCCCAGACGGCCAGCGAGCCGAAGCGGGGTTTGTCCTGGCCCGGTATCGAGAATTCCTTCGTCGTTCTGCCCGTAGCGGGATCGAGGACGTGGATATTGTCTCCATAAACGATATAGACAGCGTCGGATACGGTGACATAATTACTGCCGATTTCGTTGGCTCCCGGCTGGTGATCCGTGTTGTCGTAGAACTTGCCGAGGTCCTCGAACTGCCTTTCCCACAGCAGACGGCCGGTATAGACATCAACCGCCCGAATCATGTTTCGCCCTTCGATGAACAGCCTGCCGGCAACGACCTGCGGCGATGGTCCGTGACCGTGACGCGGCAAAACCTTGTCATTCGACGGCCCACCGAACCAGAGAAGTCCCAGCGGGGCTTTGACAGCTTTGTCGTAGGACATCACGGTGTTGGCGGAATCGCCGTACTGATGTGTCCAATCCGCCGAATCAGGTAGCGGGCCGACTCGGGTCAATCTGATAAATTCACCCGAACTTGCAATCTCACAGCCGGGCAGTTCCGACCTGACAGTTCGCCTGAAGATCGCGGTATGTTTCCTCTGCGGGACCGAAAAACAGGCGGTGCCGCCGTACGGGCGCAGCGAACGAAAAACCCGCTCAATGAAAACTTTGCCCTTCTCAAGGCCGGCAGCTCTGAGGTCTTCCGATACGACCAGATTGGCCATATAGGGGGCGAGCCGCATCGTCGTGATGTCACCGACATGAACGGAGACTCGATTTCCGTACAGCCCCGCCTCGTCAAGTTTCCGGCGTATCGCAGCGACCTTTTCGGCATCGGGATCGATCGCGATTATATGCAGATCCGATTGACTTATTAACTCATAGAGAAGTTCGCCGGAGCCAAGACCGGGCAACAGGCAGTATCCTTCTTTTTCATTTGTCATTTCCAAGATTTGTTTGGCCTTGTCCACCCATTGATCTGAGCGGGCCGGCAGAGGTTTGGGTTCTAATGCATAACGTTTTGGCTCGGTTTTCTTCCCTGCGAAACAGTAGAGGCTTCCTTCAAGAGTTATCACAAAAAGCTTGCCGTCTGCGGCGAGCATGTTCCAGACTTCGCCGTCCACCTTCGCCTGCCATGAGACTTCGGCTTGACTGTTATTGGCGGGGATATCAATGGCCATAATAGTGCCATCTTCGCCGCTGCCGTACACACGCGAGCCGGCTGTCATGTGGATTCTCTCAAGCCCAGGTATGGCCTCTGTCTGCCAAATATCTTTTGCTGTTTTGGCTCCCGGTTCGAGCTGATAGGCCACGACGGCATCAATTTTCGTGCCGATGATAACGTCGTCCGCAATCACCGATGCCGGCGCACGGGAGATTCCAAAGCCGTCGGAGAGCTTGTATATGGACCCATCGTTGAAAAAATAATCACCTGAGGCCATGACTTTACAGACGCCGATCTTGCCGTACTTATTCAAATGATAGTACAGGAACTGTCCATTTCTGCGGTCGTAAGCGGCCGGTACGGATCGACCGCCGGATACGAGCAGTTTGTCCTCCGTTGCGACCAAATAGCCCTGCGGCGCCACGCCGGCAAAGGCCGGACTGCTGTGAGGCTGCATGAGGTACGTCGAACCGCTGCCGCTGTTGGTCCAGAGGATATCTCCTGTCTCGGCGTCGATTGCATGGATGAATGTCCCCATGAAAGGCCAGATGCTTGCCGCGAAGTATATCGTCCCATCGTACAGCACAGGGCCGCCTCGTACGGGCCACATGCCGACCAGACGATCGTTGCCGATCACCTTATTCGCCACCGGGCCTGCGAGAAATTTCCTGATAAGAGAACCGTTTTCGGCGCTGCAGACGTATAAATATCCGTCATCCGAGGCGAAGTAGAGCTTGTCTTTATACACCACAGGAGCAAAACGCACCGGCCCATCCGTATAAAAACGCCACTTCTCGGCCCCCGTCTCTGTGTCATAGGCGGTTACGCTATCTGAGACCATCGAGCCGACGAAAATGGTCTTTCCGGCAACAACAGGTTCGTATGAAGCGTCAAACTGTAGTCTGTCCTGACTTGCCGGCCAGGCGGGTTTCGGAGGTGCCAGCTCGCGAACCCACTGCAGATTCAACTCTGCAGGCAGCTCATCAGGTGACGCTGCACAGCGATGGGCGTTGTAACGCCACATAGGCCAATCGTCTCCGAGCACAACCGCCGATTGAAAAAAAATCAAAAATAAAAAAGCAAAGTGCAAAAAGGAGGATGTCATCATCGCGAAGCGATGATTCCACATTTTTAATTTTTGAAATTTGATATTTGATTTTCCAGCGTCGTTCAACATTAAATCGGTACTCCTGTGGTTCGAAAGACTTAGCGTTCAGCGGATAGCAAATAGCTTCCACCCCATTGACAGCAATTTGTCGTATACGTAATTTCAACGTCCTACCAAAATCTCTGACTTGTTCAGATTACCAAATCCTTCTCAATTTTTCAACTGACTTTTTCGTGACTTCCGGCGGATATTACTTCTTTCGAGACCGTTGACACTTAGCGAAAGAGCACTCGTTACTGCTCAAATGTATATGGAAGGAGCATTTTCAAGGTGAATAAGCAGATTAAGAAACGATATCGGTTAAGCAAGCTCGCTGAAATTCTGCCACTCGATACTCCCGACTTTCTTCAGTGCATAGCCGACCTCTCGGAGGTAATCGCCATAGCACACTTGTGCATGGAATCCCTGCATCTCGGTAAGCAGCTTGCGGAAATCTCCGTCGATAGCTATATCAATCTGGGACCGGCAGGCGGGGTTAGAAGGCGAGTCAAGCACCTTGCCCCGGAATCCCTGCCACTTCGTGCACCCGAGATTCGGAATTATGACTGTGACAATCTGCCCTTTTTTGTAATCTACCTTCGTCGCGGCACCGTAATCCGACTCGAAATGGGTCATGATTTTAGCCGGCTCGTAATCCTTGCCGTTCATTTTCCTGGGGGCGGCACAATGGGCAACCGTGAAAATGCCGTCATGCGGAAAATGCGTATTGCACACGAAAGTCGGCTTGCCGGCGATCCATCGAAGCAGCACGCCTGGCAGAGTGTGCGTCAAATCGGTGTGACAGTAGGCGGTATATCCTTCGTCGTTTGCCATGCTCAATACCAGACATGGCGGCGTGTCGAGCATCTCGATAACCGACCTGCCCATGCAGTTGGCAAAGCCGAAGTTCGTCGCTCCCGATTCGCGCATCAGTTCTTTACAAACGGTCAGGGCCACAAACGAGTTGACTACGAACTTCCTCTCGGTTTGGAGGGTGACATTGGGCAAGGCGAGCAGTTCGTCGGTCTGCCTCTGTGCGTTTTTGATAACATTTTCATCCGCACGGGCCTTTGCCAAACGTTGGGCGAATTGGGCCTCGGAAACGATTTTGAAGTCATAATCCCAGACCTCTTTCGCGTGAGCAGGGCCGAGTTTTTGGCCTGGTTCGCTGTAGGCGGTCAGACCTCCGATGGCGAGCATTTTCGTGCCTTTGGCATTTTTCAGCCCGTAGAGCGCCCGCAACCGCCATAGAATCCCGTCATAGTTGTCGACTACGATATCATCAACATCCATATTCGGCTCTTCGAATGTGTCGCCGTTTTTCCGTAGGAGTCGCCAATGGGCGATTTCATACCAGAGATAGTGATGACCGGACTTGTGCCGCAGGAACATAATGTTAGGCGTCTTTGAGGCGGCAAGTTTATAAACCTGCCAGCCGCCGGCCGCATAGATCAAAAGCGCATCGCATTTGGTGTTCGCCGCCTCGTCGGCTTTCTGATCACTGTCCACCAGGGCGAGAGGCAAGATTTCGATGGGAAATTCTGCTTTGGATGCAAGCTCTTTCAATTCGGTCCTGATTCTCACGGCCTCCTCATTTACCTGCCCCTGGGTTTGGAGTCCGCCGTAACTGCGCCAACTGGTTTTCTCCTGCCGTTTTTCTATCTGGTAAGTCAGAACCGGCTTGATTCGCAGCGCCGTACCAAGGGGCAGTGCTGATCCGGACGAAACCGATTTCGTGGAAGCGGCACGGGCCGGTGATATTGTTGCCGGCATCAGACTGCCCAGTGCAGTTGTGCTGGCAAGGCCGCCAAGAAATCCCCGCCGGCTTATGCCCGTTGTCGAAGCTTTAGGATGCCCGATGCAAGAGCACGCATGCGTGTGGAACTTGGAATTGATTTGATGTTCATCGTGTTGTATGGCAAAAGCCCTCCTAATTTTATAGGCTGAGATATTTTTTATGAATAACGTACAGCCATTCTATAATATCTTTCTATTTTTTCCAGTACCAAATCATCCTGGCCGGGACAATTTCGGCTCAATGTCGAGCCTTCTTGCCTGATTCTTCGTATTATGCTATGATGCGCCGGCGATTAGAAGATTAAACGCAAAAATTCGTGAAAGATTTTTCTTATGACTGCAGATAAGAATATTCGCCCGGCCTGTTATGAGCTGTTGCCTGTGAGGGAATTGTCAATCAAATCCGAGGCCAAAGGCTCCGAAAGGCCTTTTTCGGAATCTCTGCTGGTGCATAACGCGTCGTGGTTCTGCCAGTTCCGATGGCTGGTGATCGCAACTCTTGCCTGCTATGGCATCGTAGGTTTGTTTCCTCGGTTTATCGGTTCTTATGGGATGCGTCCTCCCGGCGTATGGCCTTTCACCACGGCGGCGGTTCTGGTACTCAGCAATCTTGCTTTTCTGTATTCGGCTCGGACGAGGACTTCACCCACCCAGATTATGACTAATTTGTGGGGCCAGATTACCGTTGATTTGGTGATCCTCACCGGGGTTGTTTACTTTGTCGGCAGTCTGGAGACGAATATCGCGTTTACGTATCTCTTTCACATCGTTCTGTCGTGCGTATTTTTCTCCGGCAGGCAGTCTCTGATTGTCACCGTGATGGCAATCGGCATGTTCGCAACGTGTATCATGGCCGAATATGTTCTGAAAATTCTGCCGTCCATGAGTATTTTTGCAGGTTCGTTTCGTGAAGCATATACCTCGCCGATACTGACAATGCTGGCGTTCAACTTTTTCCTAACGATTGGAATCTGGCTGGTGGTGTGGTATCTTGCTTCTCATCTGTCGTCGATGGTACGCCGGAGAGATTTCGAGCTGGCCGAGACCAACCGCAGGCTTGTGGCGGCTTATGAGGAACGGTCGAGGCACATGCTCACCACGACTCACCAGCTAAAGGCACCCTTTGCGGCGATCTATTCCAACGCTCAACTGCTGCTCCAGGGCTATTGCGGCGAGATCCCCGACGAGGCGCTGAAGGTGGTAGAGCGGATATTGCTAAGATGCCGGCGATTGACGGCGGAAATCCAGGAGATGCTCCAGTTGGCAAATCTCAGCTCGACGAGCCTGGAGTCTATTCCCAGAACCAGGATGGTTTCAACCGAGCTGCTGGAGTGGTGCATCTCTCAGGTTGAAAGTGTCGCTCAGGAGCGGGGGATTATTTTCAAAACTGATATCCGGCCGGTTAGCCTTCTCGGCGCTGAAGATCATTTCAAAATGCTGTTTGTCAATCTGCTGTCCAATGCGGTAATATACTCGCAAAGAAACGGGCAGGTGAATGTTTCCTGTATGCCGGGACCGAATTTGGAGCCTGTTGTCGTTATTGAGGATAACGGAATAGGCATTCCTGCGGATAAGTTGCCTCGTATCTTCGAGGAGCACTACCGCGCCAAAGAGGCCGTACAACATAATAAAGAGTCTTCCGGGCTGGGTTTGGCTATAGTTAAGCATGTGGCTGAAATGTACGGAATTCGTATCCGGGTGGAGAGTCGCCCCGGATTCGGGACGAAGTTTGAGCTGAGATTCCCCGCCTTAGATGAAAGTTCGTAAAAATGATAAAGAAGGAGTAATAAAATGGCTTATATCTTGATTGTGGATGACGATGAGGACTTCGCCCAGACTACAGCGACTGTCCTGCGTAATGAAGGGCACGAGGTTCAGATTGAGCTGGATACCGACGACGCAGTGCAGAGTATGCAAAAGAAAACTCCGGATTTAGCGGTTCTGGATGTCATGTTTCCTGAAGATGCTTCGGCTGGCTTTGAATTGGCGCGCTTTATGCGTCACGAAAGCGAGCAGCTCAAGATGATTCCAATACTGATGCTCACGGCGATCAATACCAGGTTCCCACTGGGATTTGGGCCCAAGGATATCGACGATGACTGGCTGCCCGTGACTGAATTTCTCGAAAAGCCCGTAGATTTTGACGTCCTGGTGAACAAGGTATCGAAGCTTCTC
>JBARRE010000119.1:0-6937 GCA_049644065.1 Sedimentisphaerales bacterium
ACAGTCTACCGCCAGACTTGGTCGTCTCTTCGCCTTGTTCTGTGTGAGCAACACGAGAAGCACAATAAACACAACGACGCCGGTCAGCACCAGAAGCTCTATTCGCGTAAGGCCACGTCGCTTATCCATAATCCTGCTCCTTTCACTTAATGTTAACTTAGCAAAATCTATATTGTTACGCCATACTTTTTTCTGAGATGTCTACCGATTTTTAGACAATATCAGAAAAATAAGGGATGCTTTTAGGAAGTTGTTTTTACTATGTCGTACACGTTCGGTTATACCCGGAGCCTACCTTAAATCAATCAAGGGAAGGGACTCCGGCAAGACATCTGGCTGCGAACGAGAATTGTAGTTCATTCGAAGCCAGATTCCTCCATTCGCTGCGCTCGGTCGGAATGACAATGTGTTAGCCGGAAACGACTTTGATGCAGCGGTCGCACAGGTCGGGGTGCTCGGCATTGGTTCCCACTGTGGGCCAGTAGTTCCAGCAGCGCTGGCATTTTTCGTAGGAGCTTTTTTGTGCCGAAATGACTGTTTCGCCAACGGCCTTCTGTAGCTTGACCTCGCTTACGATGCACAGGGCGGCGAATTGTTCGAGGCCGAACGCGTTTAACGCCGTGGCGACTTGCTCGTCGCAATTGATTGTTACACACGCTTCCTGATTGCTCGCTATAATTTTATCCTGCCGGAGACCTTCGAGGCTTCGCAGAACCTCATCGCGAAGGGCCATCAGCTTTTCCCACCGTGGCTCATCGCCCTTATAATCGACCGAATCATCGACCTTCGGCATCAGCGCTAAGTGCACGCTTTCAGAGTTTTTGGTTTTGAGTTTTAAGTTTTGAGTTTGCATAGCTGTCCAGGCCTCTTCGGCGGTGTGGACAAGGATCGGGGCCAGCATCCGCACAAGAGCATCCAGGATATTGTACATGGCGGTCTGGGCGCTTCTGCGGGATGGACTGTCGGCGGCGTCACAATACATCCGGTCCTTGAGAACGTCCATGTACATGCTGCTCATCTCGACCGTACAGAAATTATAGATCAGTGAATAGACCCTGTGGAAAATAAACCCGTCATACGCCTCGGTGACATTGGCGATCAGTTTCTGCAACTGCTGCATCGCCCATTTATCGATTTCGAACATTTTATCGTAAGTAACGCTCATTTTGTCCGGGTCGAAATCGTCGATATTACCGAGCAGGTATCGCAGCGTATTTCTTATCTTCCTGTAGGCATCCTGAGTCCTGCCTATGATCTCATCGTTGCACCGAATATCTTCCTGATAATTTACGCTGGAGACCCACAGCCGCAGAATGTCGGAGCCGTACCTGGCCACCTCATCCTGGGCGTTCACGTAGTTGCCTAATGACTTCGACTGCTTCATTCCCTTCTCATCGACGGTGAAACCGTGCGTCAGCACGCTCTTGAAGGGCGGCTTGCCCGTCGCTGCCAGTCCCGGCAGCAGCGACAGTTGGAACCAGCCGCGATGCTGGTCCGAGCCTTCGAGATACAAATCCACCGGCACCGGCCAGCCCGTCTCTTTCACACAGACGCTGTACCAGCTACAGCCGGCCTCGAACCAGACGTCGAAAATGTTCTCTTCCTTCTGCAGCTCGTCCAGCACGAATCCCTCCGGCAGCTCGAAATCGTCGCCCAATATCTGACGGGGCGTATCGGTGAACCAACTGTTCGAGCCGTGCTCGGCGGTATATTTTGCCACGGCAAGCACGGATTCTTTCGTCAGCAGCGACTTGCCGGCGGCGTTTAAAAAAACCGGGATCGGCAGTCCCCAGCTTCGCTGCCGGCTGATGCACCAGTCCGGGCGCGATTCGAGCATTCCGCCGATACGTTTCTGACCCCAGGCGGGAATCCATTTGACCTCGTTGATGCTTTTCATCGCAAGATCGCGCAGGCTTTTGCCAGGGCCGGGCAGATCTTTATCGACACTGATGAACCACTGCTCGGTGGCGCGGAAGATAACAGGCCCTTTGCTCCGCCAGCAGTGCGGATAACTGTGCACGATTTCGCCCTGCGCGAAGAGCAGCCCTCTCTGCTGCAAATCGTTATTGACGACGGCATCCACCTCCAGCACGTTTCGCCCCCGCAGCCAGTCCGGCACGGTTTGGTCATATCGCCCATCGTCCATCACCGGCGAATATACGGCCAGGCCGTACTTCTGCCCGGACATGTAGTCCTCGACGCCGTGGCCCGGGGCGGTGTGCACGAGCCCCGTGCCGTCTTCGGTAGTGACGTACTCGGCAAGGATTACCTTATAGGCATCCTTGTCCGTCGGATTTTTCTCCACGAAAGGATGCTCGTAGCGCAGGCCTTCGAACTCGCTGCCTTTGACGGTTTTCTCGCCGGAGACGTATTTTCCTTCCACTAAATGACCCGCGGCGACGACCGCTTCGATCCGCTCGGTCGCAACGATTGAGACGAAGTTCCTGCCGTCCTTCTCGTAACGGATCGTCGTATAATCCAGCCGGGGATGCACCGCCACGGCCAGATTCGCCGCCAGCGTCCAGGGCGTCGTCGTCCATATCATAAAGCTGACCGTTGCGCCGTCCGCCTCGCCTTGCTCTACAAGGCCAAGCTCCGTTAATCGCTCGATGCTTTCTTCGGCGACGGGGAAATTCACGAAGATGCTCGGCGATGAAATGTCCTTGTACTCCAGCTCCGCTTCGGCCAGGGCCGTCTCACACCCGATGGACCAGTGAATCGGCTTGAGCTGCTTATAGACCAGCCCTTTGTCGACCATCTCGGCGAAGACTTCCAGAATCCCACTCTCGTACGACGGCTTGAATGTAAGATACGGATTGCCAAAATCGCCGAATATGCCCAACTCCTGAAACTGCCGGCCCTGGATTTTGACGTATTTGCTCGCGTATTTGTAGCAGAGCTTGCGGATGTCGAGCTTACCCATCTCGCACACCTTTTCGCCCAGCTCGGTGACGACCTTCGACTCGATGGGCAGGCCGTGACAATCCCAGCCCGGCACGTAAGGCGCATCAAATCCGGCCATCGTCTTGTACTTGACCACTAAATCCTTCAGGACCTTATTGGTAACGTGTCCCATGTGAATATCGCCGTTCGCGTAGGGCGGGCCGTCGTGCAGTATGTACAACGGGGCGCCTTTCCGCGCCTTGCGTATCTGACCGTATATGTCCTGCTTCGCCCATTCCTTGCGCAACTGCGGCTCACGCTGAACGAGGTTGGCCTTCATTGCAAAGCCCGTCTTCGGCAGATTCAGCGTATCACGATACCCTTTACTCTTCTTATCCGACATCTAACATATCCTCAATATTAAGAAATATAAACCACGTAGCATAAACCTGTAATTCCCTGCTGTCAAGCCCGCCGGCAATCTCATTTTCTTACTCCACGGCCCGTAAATTAAAAAAGCCTTCCGAAGTTCGCTGCTCCGGAAGGCTTTTGGTTCCTGACTCATTAGCTTTCTCAGGGCAGCTTCAATTTCTCCGCAATAATTATGATAATCGCTATGTTCATGTTTTTATTCATAATATCCAAACCATATTCGTTCTTCGTTCTGCGTTCTTCGTTCTGCGTTCTACGCAGCACGCAGAACGCTGTACGCACAACTATTTCTATTATCATAATATTCGGCCAATGTCAAGCGGAAGTTTAAAAAATGTTCAGCCGTTTAGCCCCCAAACCCGCTTTGGGGGTTATGGTACAGGTAACAATTATTTGTCGCGCCACATGTTCACGGTCATTTCATCGGCCTTGACGTATTCGGAGTGCCAGTCGAGGAACAACACATTGCAGCCTTCGCTGTGCCGTTCACGAGCTACACGTCGCCCGTCGTTTATATGGTGGCTGTCCGAATCCGGCAGATGCGTACGAATAAAAATATCACAGCGTATGATTTCCGGGCTGTTTTCGCTCTCGATGATGGGACGCCAATCGCCGTCTTCGTTGTCGGCCATATATACCGTATGGGCCGGCCTCTTGAACACCGAAAGTTTGGTGGGCCTTCCGACACTGGTTCCGGATTCGTCGGTCCTGCTCGAAAAAGTCCAGTCGTTAAGAACGTAACAGACGGTCTGCTTGGAATTGGGAACGTCGTATAAACCATTACCGGTCGTGGGAAAGCTTTTGCAGCGGTATATCTTGACGCTTTTGTAATCGCCTTCGTTGTGTCTTTGGCCCACGTAAGGCAGGAACTGCATAAACCAAATGGGATTATTACCGGTCGAGCCGCGGGGGATCATCCAATCATAATCTCCGGCGTAGAGCGAGGCCGCCAGGCCGATCTGTTTGAGATTGCTAAGACAAGTTGTGGCTTGTGCTTGTTTCTTGACCCGCTGCAATGCCGGCATCAATATCCCCATGAGCAATGCAATGATTGCGATAACCACCAGCAGCTCTATTAACGTAAATCCTCTTCTGTACCGGACCATATACAATCCTTCCTGAAGTGATAATTTGCGATACTTCTATTATACGCCGGATCGCCCGCAAGTCAATAAAAATTGCTTTTCAACGGGAAGCATATCGCCCGCATGTATTCCGCTTGGAATCAAGATGCTTTGCCCATCATTACAATGGTTTGTTACTCACATTCCCCGAGTAACAATTTGACCTTTTCGGTGAGATTTGTCAGTTTTGTTTCGATGACGTTCCAGACCGTCATCGGATCCAGGCTGTCATATCCATGCACCAGAACATGGCGAAATCCGATGATGTTTTGATATTCCGGAATACGGGCTGCCATAGAGCTTTCGATCTTCTCCAACTGAATTAAAGCTTCGCCAATAATCTGCAATTCGCGTTCAACAGCCGAGCGGAAAGCACGGGTATTGATATAATCATCGACCGTCCTGTCGCCGGTAAAATCGAGCAGGAACTCACAACTGCTGAGCATGTCGTATAGGTATTTTTCCGGCTCATGACGAGGCATAGACTTGCTTCCTTGTTTCGTTGACTCGGCGGATGAAATATGGATTGCGCAGCCCGCCCGGCTCAACCAAATCGACAGGGCGTGCAAATAGCTGCTCCAATGCACGATGCAGGTCAAAAAAATTGTCAAATCGTCGCTGCGTTACCTCACTATCGAATTCGACGAGAAAATCTATATCGCTGGACTTGCCAAAATCGCCAGTAGCAGCAGAGCCGAACACATCAAGTTTCCTGACATTATACTTCCGGCACAGTTCGATAAGTGCGTTACGATATTTGTCAATTAAGTCTATCATCGTGTTATATCGTTTTTTTGCTTCTGTTTTGTTACTTTTCATACCGATATTAAATGTTTATCGACCATTTTGCAAGTAATCTGCATACTGAAAAGAATTTTCCTCTTCGATCAATTTAAGGTGGGCTCTGTTGGCTTATGCAAAATCAATTTTGGATACAATACACCGCTGGTTGTGCTATAATGGTCTCTTTAAGAAAGTGAGGTTTAGAATGATTTTGAAAGGTGGTTGTCTTTGTGGGGCTCTGCAGTATGAGTGGCAGGGCGCTTCGACATCGGCGTCGTACTGTCATTGCCCGGACTGTCGCAAGGCCACGGGAGGGCCGTATACCGTTGGTGTGGGTGTGGATGCAGCGGGCCTGACCATTTGCTCCGGAAAGATCAAAGGGTATACAAAGATCGCCGACAGCGGCAGGAAGATAACACGTCAGTTCTGCCCGGAGTGCGGCTCGCCGCTCTTTACCAGGGCCGAGGCCTGCCCGGGCATGCTCTGGATCAAGGCGGGAAGTCTGGATTCGCCGGAACTCATCAAACCGACGCACCAGACCTGGATTGAGATGGCCGTTTCCTGGGCCTACCTTGATAAGGACCTGCCGGGTTTTGAGGGAAACGGTCCTTCGCCGGGCGAGAAGACTCGGTAGGGTGGGCATTAGCCCACCGATCAAAGCACGAATCATGACAAAGAAAAATCAGCCACAGAGGGCACAGAGGAAAATCATAAATCGTAAGCTTGTCCTGAGCAAAGCCGAATAGATCGTAAACCTGTGCCCGCGAAAGTGGGTATCGAAAATCGTAAATCAGTTTGGCCCACCGATCAAGAACTCGGTAGGGTGTGCACCGCACACCATTTCCTTTATTGTTTGTAAAATAGGGTCCGTCCCTATTAAATTTAGATATCCTTTAATCATTACTGTCTTTTTGCTTTCTTTCTATGTTTGTTCCCTCGCTTGCTCTTTCTTGCGGACTTACTAGAGGTACTATTAGATATATTCGGCTCCTCTATATTTTCAGATCCTGCATATATTTTACAATGCATTGTCAAGAGATGCCGGAAAATAGGCCACATGACAAATAGCATCATTCCCATAGCAAAATAAACTGTCAGACAAAGATGACGATACATCTGCAAATGAATAAATGCTTGGGGGGTGTCGTAGAAGGAGCTAATTGCTCCTACACCACCAAATATTGCAGAAAAACCAAGGACCATGGGTATCGAAAGTCGAAGTAGATCCCATAAGCGTTCATACATTTCCTTATTGGAGGAATCTCTTTTAGCTGGAACAATAAATATTTTATCGACGATAACTGCTGTAGTGAATACAAAAACAATCCCCGATTCATATAAAACACGCAAGACGCTTGAAGAGATGGTTTGTGAGACTACGAGAAGGAAGGTGAATACTATAGCAATAAGTCTCAGCCCTCTACTCACTTGGTGATGATCAAATTTGCGTTGCACGACTATCCCAGATCCTAATGCGGTCAGAGCTAGACATCCAGCAAGAAGAAGTGAGGATCTTATGCTTCGGGTAAAGACTGGAGATAAAAGTATTAGCCAAGTGGCAAGCTCAGTGGCACCTTGGCTTCGATATGCATGGACATGCAATAAGTGACTGAGTAAAAAACCTATTGCAAGATACATACTTAACCATATGGTCATATTCTCATTCCACTGCAAGCTAACAATGTTTATATGGTTCCCGGAGAACAACTATGGAC